>NZ_JANQDB010000004.1:0-130742 GCF_024723675.1 Campylobacter sp. 1569 | reverse complement strand
ACTAAGCATTTTTTCCTGATCCTCATGAAATATCACCATACCTTCTTTGTCATACACACCTGCATAAGAGCTATCAGAATGACCTAATGCTAACACATCTTTAGAGAAAGTATTGAGATTATAAACTCCACTTACTACACCTATAAACTTACCCCCCCCCTTGTCGCTATATACTGGAATAGAATACGTTACAACCATTTGTCCGTTTAAAACTATACTCTTATAAGGATCGGTAACAATTAGCTTTCCTGCTACTTTTGCTTCTTTATACCATGGCCTTGTTCTTGGATCAAATTTACTAGGATCATTATGAAGATTAAATTTGGTGTCAATTTGATAATCTTTACCCGAATCTTCCAAACCAAAATGAATGGTATCAAAGCCACCCGATCTTTTTGCGGTATCTAAAACACTAAAAATTTCCCTATCATTAGCATTATGCACAATATTACTTAAGCTATATGCTAGCGATTCTATAATACTTCTTTTGCTATTTGAATAACTTGAATACATATAGTTAACATCAAACATGGTTTTCTTTTGTATTTCTTCTAGATAATAACTAGTACTTTCTTTAGATTCATAATAGCTAATTATATTTACAACTATTAGTATAATTGCTATCAAAACGCAAGCTATTGTAGTTAATTTATTAGACAAGCTATTAAATTTAAACATTGATACTCCTTGTAATAATTTTATTAAAAATTATAGTAAAAATAAAATAAATTACTAATAAAATAAAAAATAATTACAAATTATGACAAAATATTTGTTTATTATTTAAAATTATATTTTGTTCTTTATGGGAGGTAAATTTAGGAATATAAGCATAGCCACTAATAGGATTTATAACAATACATATATGTTGATTTTGGTTATTAGATAGTCTTATAATGCAATCATTATTAAAAGATACAAGTTTATCATAAGTACGCGTGGCATTTTTCAAAGGTGTATATAAGTGGCCATAATCATCAAAAACCAAACGTGTACTTCCTTTACAAACACCTTCAAATAAAACTTTAGATATACCATAAGTTTTTTCTATATTGTATTTTAAATTTGCCTTAAAATCATTTTGATTTATCACTCCACTTTGACCTGAATTCATTAATATATCAGGGTTGATAAGATCAACAGCTATTTCTCTATCTTTATTAATCATATTTTTACCTATGTTTGCATTACCATCGCCATTTTTATCTAAAAAGATGGTATAAGTTTGCTCATTATTGGTAGCAGATTTAGAGCGTATAAAATATAATTGCCATTTAGCCTTAAACCACTCTCGTTTAGCAATGTTAAATTCTTTTGCTCTAAAATCATTTTGTATTAAAGCTAAATGTCTAGTGTATTTAATATCATTTAAAACTTGCTCAGCTCCTAAACGCAAATAATCAGGCTTATAATAAACATAAGCCATAGAAAATAATAAAGATAATATAATACAAACAAAAATTAGCTCTATTGAAGTAAAAGATTGCTTCATTTTATAGAATAATAAACTTTATGATTACCCAAACTAACATAAATCCTACTAGCTTTTTTACTAGAATGAAGCTCTAATTTGCCTTTAGAAATACCATAAAATTTAAGTCTTAAAGCTAGTTCTTTATCTTGAGCAAAAATATGAGTGAGATTGCGTTGTTTTAAATTTAACGCTAATTCTTTAGCTATATGATAATCATAGGCAAAATGTTTTTTGGGATCTTTTAATAAATAATAAAAACTTTGATTAAAAATAATACCAAGATAAAAAAATAATAAAAATACTAAAGAACATTCTATAAAAATTTTATGTTTTAAACGCAGCTGTGGCATCCTTGAGCGATAGGAAGACATTAAATAACGAATTAACAAAGGAGTACAAACTACACAAAAAGGTAAAAAATCTTCTAAAAAAAGTCTTTGCCTTATAGAAAAAATTAAACAAAAAACAAAAGTAGTTGCACTAATAAACCATAAAAGTGGCTTATCATCTTGCAAAAGAATTCTATAAACAACATAAAAAAAATAAAGGAAAATTAAAGGTGAAAAACAAGCTGCAAAAATACCCAAAGTATCTAAAAAATACCCCTTAGGCTTTCCACTTGCATCAAATCCATAGACACTCATTGCAATAGCAAATAAAATTAAAGAACATATAATAAGCAATTTATCTTTTTTATAAATAGCATAAAAGAAAAAAGATAAATATAAAATTGCAAAATTTGCATCTATCAAAAGAACTAAAACTAATAAAACATAAAATAAAAATATTTTTTTATATTCAAATAATACTAAAATTAAAAGGGTAAAGAATATCACAATACTTGATTCATTAACAAGCAAAGCACTAGCCACACTACCAGGAAGCAATATAAAAAGCACAACAGAAATAAAGGCATCAAAGGAAGTTTTGGTATATTTTAAAGCTAAAATATATAATAAAACACAGCTTAAAGAATGTAATAAAACAAAAGGGAGTCTTAATCCAAAATCATTTTGACCAAAAAGAGTAGTCCCAAATCTAGCGATCATAGCAATTAAACTATGATCATAAAAATAAATTTGTGCTTCGTTGTAGCTTATAGATAAAGTGCTTATGCCATACGATAAAGCACAAAAATCAAAAAATAAAACGGCTAACAAATACCTTTTCATTTTTAATTAGTCAAGCTTTACAGGCCCATTACTTGCATGAGATTGCAAAAATCTTAAAATTCTATCTTTTTCTGCATCAGTAATTTTCGCAAAACCTTGCATAGCAGATAAATATGCATCCCATTCTTCCATTAAATGTTCTTTTGGTTTATGCGCTGCATGACAACTTGTACAAGTATCATAATAAGTTAATTCTATCTCATCCCAAGCAAGAATTTCTTGATCGGTTAAATCTTTACTTTTAACTAAAAATTCCATTTCATTACTTGCATTTTTAGTATTTAAAGTAAGTAAAAGATAAATTCCATCTTTGGTATAAGCAAGGCTTTTTGGATTTGACTCCACAACCTCGCCTTTAACTTTGATCAAAGAATATTCACCCTCTTCTTTTACAAGCTCTACTTTAGAGCCTTCATAAATTTGTCCTACTACTTTTTTACTAGCACTATCTAAAAGATCTACTTTTTCATTAAAAATAAACATATCTTTAGCAAATAAAGCACTAGCTAAAAAAGTCAATACTAATATAATTTTCTTCATTATTAAGCTCCTATAATTTCTGGTGGTGTAGTTGAGTTATAAGGTTTTATAACTTCTTTTAGTTTTTTAATACCCACTAGACAAGTATTTACACTAGTTGCTTGAGCCATAGTTGAAGTTGGTCTTGAGCTTGTTAAAACATTTACATGACCTGCATTACATCTTGGCTTGCTATCGCTCACATCTTCAGGATCATACCAAGCACCCTCTTGAATACTAATAACCCCTTCCATGATATTATCTGTTACAAAAGCACCTGCTAAAAGCGATCCACGATCATTATATACCTCTACAACTTCTCCATGAGTAATACCAAGCTTTTTAGCATCATTTGTATTAATCATCACAGGCTCTCTACCTTGAATTTTATACAAATCTCTTACCCAAGTATTATCAAGTTGAGAATGCACTCTATATCTTGGATGTGGGCTTACTAAATGGAAAGGATATTTTTTAACTAATTTTTCATTACCCAACCACTCAGCTGGTTCAAACCAAGTTGGATGTGCTTTAAAGTCTTCCAAGTTATATTTTTCAAATTTTGGTGAATAAATTTGAATTTTTCCGCTTTCTGTTGCAAGTTTATTTGCTATAGGATCAGCTCTAAATTCAGAATGTCTTACGAAGTTGTAAGCTTCTTTTGGAGTTTCAAAATGAATAAAACCTTGTTTCCAAAAATCAGCAAATTCCATATAATAAGGGCAATCACTTCTACCATAAAAACCTTCAAGCCACTGTTGTTTAGTTTTACCACCGGTGAATTTTTTATGTTCTCTCTCACCTATTCTTTTTGCTAATTCCTCAAAAATATCATAGTCATTTCTACTTTCAAAATAAGGTTCAATTACTTTTTTCATAGCATAAACATAATCTTGAGAGTAAGAACCACCAAAACTAATATCATCTCTTTCTAAAGTTGTAGTTGAAGGCAGTACAATATCAGCCATTTTTGCCATAGGTGTCCACCAAGGCTCGTGTACGATTAATGTGTCAAGTGTTCTTAAAGCTTTGATAAGCTCATTTGTATCCGGATGATGGCCTAAGACAGAAGCACCTACTACATACATCATTTTGATTTTTGGATAGGTAATTTCTTTGCCTTTAAATTTAACTGTTTTACCAGGATTTAAAATTGCCTCTGAAACCCTACTCGCAGGGATATTAGTATCAAGATTATTTTTACCTTGTGGTAAGCCTACCGGTAATCTTACGCCTGAAAATGCTTGCCCACCACCTGAATAATGCATAGAAAAGCCAAATCCACCACCAGGTAAACCTACTTGACCTATCATTGAAGCTAAAACCATTAAAGTCCAATCAGCTTGTTCACCATGGTGTGCTCTTTGCATAGCCCAATTGCCTGCTAAGAAAGTTCTATTTTTCACAAAAGTATCTGCTAATGCAGTAATAACTTTTTCTTCAACACCAGTAATATTTGCAGCCCAAGCTGGAGTTTTATCAATACCATCAGTTTTTCCAAGCAAATAAGGTAAGAATTTGTCAAAACCATCAGTGTATTTTTCAATGAATTTTTTATCGTATTTTCCACTTTTATATAAATAATTCATCATACCAAGCATTAAAGCTACATCGGTATTTGGACGAATTTTAATCCACTGGGCATTTAAAATCTCTGCTGTTTGAGTGTATTGAGGATCAATAGTAATAAATTTGATATTTGATTTGCTGTATTTTTTATAATACTCATCATTACCACGATTTGCAACTTTAAAATCAATTTGATTACATTTATAAAGATCAGCTCCCCATAAAACATAAACTTGGGTATTTTCTAAGATAACCTCGTGAGAAGTTTGTAAAGAATAAACCTCTAAATCCCCTACTATACTAGCATTAACTTTACCGGCAGCTCCATTACTATACTCTCCATCGGTGCCGATGTGACCACCTAAAGCAGTGTTAAAAAATCTTCCTGCTACTGAGTTACAATTGTGCAATAAACCTACATGCCCCCAAGCACCATAACTTGCATTAAATAAATTTTCAATAGGAGTTTCTTTTAATTTTTGCAATACAAGCTCTAAAGCTTTTTCCCAGCTTACTCTTACAAAAGGTTCTTTACCTCTTAATTTAGGCCTTTTCTTTCCTTCTAAAAAACTTTTTCTAACACAAGGATACTTTACCCTAGTGTCTGAATAAGTTCTATCAATGATAGCATCAGTGATAATAGAAGGATGTTTATCAGATTGTTGTGGAGTAACTTTTACAAGTTTTCCTTCTGAATTTACTTCAGCCCAAAAAGCACCAAAGTGAGTTGCATGAGGAATTTTTTTAGTATCATAAAATTTAGTTCCCTCACTTGCGGCCATTAAAGGGTTAACCGAAGCAATCGCTGAAGTAGCAGCAAGTCCTTTTAAAAATTTTCTTCTTGTTAAGTTCATATGCTTTCCTTTCATTAAATAAAATACACAATACCATTATAATATTTTTTTTTTTTTTGAAAAGCTTAAATTTTTATACTCCAAAAAAATTCAATCCACTCTCTAGCTTCTTTTATAGAAAATTCAGGGATTAATGAAGCCGAGGATTTGTAATAAACACTTGCTACTTTGAGTTCTAAATGAGGATATTTTTCCATTAAAACTTTTTTGATCTCCATCATAGTTTCACCGCTATCTATAATATCATCTACCAAAAGAATTTTTTTATATGAACTAAGATCAGGAATATTAAAAATTTTAATCGTATCTAATTTTTGAGTATCTTCATAATGAATAGAATTTAAAGAAAATAAATTTCTATTTCCCATACCTTCTGCTAAAAAATGACCTAAAGTCATACCACCTCTTGCAATAGCAAGTAAAACATCAGGGTTAAATTCTTCCTTAATTTTGCGCGTAAAAGGAATAATTTCTTTTTGAAATTCTTCATAAGCATAATAATACATAATCACTTCCTATAAAAATTGTAATAAAAATACCAAAGATGAAATTGCACTTAATACAATAATACCAAGATTAATTTTATCAAATTCTTTTTGCATGATACGCATAAATAAATATGCAATAAAACCAAAAGCAAAACCTGTGGTAATAGAATAAGTCAGTGGCATCATGATAATAATAAAAAACGCACTCACTGCTATAGCTTTATCTTTAAAATTAATATTTGCAACTTCCATAAACATTAAAACACCAACAAGCACTAAAATAGGATAAATAGAATTTGCAGGAATAGCTTTAAATACTGGCAATAAAAATAAAGTAAAAACAAAACATATAGCAGTAACTAAAGCTGTAAGTCCTGTTCTACCTCCTGCCTCTACCCCTGCTGAGCTTTCCACAAAAGCAGTTACAGTAGAGGTACCAACAACTGCTCCCATAGCCGAACTAGCCGCATCAGCGCCCAAGGTTTTGCCTAATTTTTTCTCACCTTGCTTTGGATCATCAAAGATTTTTCCTCTTGAGCCTACACCTGTGATTGTACCTACACTATCAAAAAGCTGTGTAACAAAAAAAGTAAGCACTATAGGAATCATACTAAGCTCTAAAGCTCCTTTTATATCAAGTTTACCAAATATTGCACTTAAACCATTATCTCCGCTTATAACTGGCATAGAAAAAAGTTGCTCTGGAAATTTAGCCCCATCAATACCAAAAATCCAAGCACACAAAGCACTGACAAAAACAGCTAAGATAAATGCGGCTTTAATCCTCCAAGCCCAAAAAACAAAAACCAAAAACAAGCCAAACAATCCAAAAAGCACTTTAGTGCTTGAAAAATCACCCAAACCTACTAAAGTTGCTTCGCTTTTAGTGATCATCCCCATTTGCACAAGCCCCATAAAAGCTATAAAAGTTCCAATACCTGCTGATATGGCTTTTCTTAAATCATTTGGTATGCTTTTTATCACCCAAATTCTAAAATTAGTAAAAGATAGCAAAGTAAAAACAATACCTGATAAAAACACAGCCCCCAAAGCACTTTGCCAAGGAATTTGATAAGTATTACACACGCTAAAAGTAAAATACGCATTTAGCCCCATACCCACACTCATAGCCACAGGAGTATTAGAGAAAAAAGCACTAAAAGTAGTAGCTATAATAGTTACTAAAGCAGTTGCAACAATTAAAGCCTCTAGTGGCATACCTGAATTACTCATAATATTCGCATTGACCGGTATGATATAAATCATTGCTAAAAAAGTAGCAATACCTGCATAAATTTCAGTTTTTACATCACTATTATGCTCTTTAAGTTTAAAAAAATCCATTTTTATCCTTAGTAAGTTTTTAATTCATTATACAAACTATCTCGCTCTATTGCTATATAACCTGAGCTTTGAATCATTTCTATAAAAGTTTTTAAACTCAAGCCATTTGAACTTTTTGCCCCACCTGCACTTTGTATACTTTCTTTTTCTATAGTACCATCTAAATCATTTGCACCAAAATCTTGAGCTACCATAGCTAAATTTATACCCATGGTTGCCCAATAAGCTTTGATATTTTTAATATTATCAAGCACTATCCTTGCAATAGCTAAGGTTTTTAAAATTTCTACCGAGCCAAGTGGTTTTTTACCTGTAATAAAACTATTATCTTGTTGCCAAACTAAAGGTATAAAGGCATTAAACCCACCGGTTTGATCTTGAAGATTTCTTAATCTTATCATATGATTGATTCTATTTTCTCTACTTTCTATATGCCCAAATAGCATTGTGGCATTACTTTGTCTGCCTTTTTCATGCCAAAGTTTGTGAATTTTTAGCCAATTTTCACTACTTACCTTACCATGACAAATTCTTTTTCTAACTTCTTCATCAAAAATTTCAGCCCCGCCACCTGGCATAGAATCAACACCATACTCAAGCATTTTTTCTATCACTTCTTCATAACTCATATTAAAAGCCCTGCTTAAAAAATCAATCTCAGCAGCAGTTAAGGCTTTAATATGCAAAAATGGATATTTTTCTTTAATCATTTTAAAAATTTCCAAATACCACTGCCATGATGTGTTTTTATTGTGTGCTGAAACAATATGAATTTCTTTAGTATCTCTTAAAACTGTTTCATCGACTATTTTCATTATCTCTTCGTGCGACATAGTGTAAGGATTAGGATTTTTCCTGTGTGCTGAAAAAGCACAAAATTTACAAGTATCTGCGCATATATTTGTAGGGTTAATATGGCGATTGATATTAAAATAAACCTTTTTATCGTGTAAATTAGTACGAATTCTTTGTGCATATTTACCTAAAGTAAAAAGCTCTAAATCCCAAAGTTTATTAGCTTCTTCTTCATTTAATCTTTCTTGATTTTCTAGTTTTTCTATAATTGTTTGCATATTCTTACCATTTTTTAAATTTAAATTACAATTATAATTTTAACTTACTTAAAATTTAATACAAAGTATTTTTGGTATGATACTAGTAAAATTAAATAAGGATTATTATCAAGTTATGGATATGCAAAAAATTCAAAAATTAAAAAATTCTTTAAAAGATTATGAAGCTTATTGTTCTAGACTTTTTTTAAAACAAGGTTCATTTAGTTTTTATCACTCTAAAGAAATTGATCGTTTTATAGAAGATGTTTATGAGCTTGTTTTGAATGATTTTTTCGATGATTATTTTCCGCATAATGATAAATTCCCTTTTTGTATCATCGCTATTAAACAATATGCTAAAATGAATTTAAGTATAAAAGAAAATGTTGATTTATTGCTTATTTATAAAGATATAAAAGCTTATAATATCAAGCCTTTAATGAAAGCATTTATTGCTTCTTTAAATGATATTAATTTAAATATCAATTATCAAATTTGTGAAATAAATGGACTTTATAATATAGCCAAAAATGAGCTAAAACAAAATATTTTACAATATCGTTATATTTGTGGATCTAAGATTTTATTCAAACAAATCAAAGAAAAAATTTCTCAAGCTCAAGATGAGTTAAAAGAAGAATTTGCTTTGAAAATTTTGCAAGAATTTAACCCTTATCATCAACCTTTAATTAAGCAAGAATTTGATATTAATAAAAATTTTGGCGGTTTAGATGAGCAACTTGATATAGAAAATTTAAGTATATTATTTAAAGATTCTCCTAAAAATTATATGCTTAATTTTATCAACGAAAAAGAATTAAGTGAATTTAAACTTGCGAGTGATTTTTTATTTTCACTTAAATGTGCAATGAATCTTTTAGAAGGTAAAAACACTAATTTATTCTTAATACAAAATTCACAAGAACTTGCTAACTTAATGCAAAAAAAAGAAAAGAAAAATTTAGATCTTAAATCCATACTTATTCAAAAAGCTATGCAATGCATGCAAACTTGTGGAATTTATACGCAATTTTTAGCAAGGTGTATCCAAGAAAAACACTATAAAGATAGTAAGCTTTATGAAACACAAGATAGCTTTTTTACTTATTCTAGCGAAAGTGAAAACCTAAGCTTGATATTAAATCAACTTTTAAAATTAGATGATAAAGATTATAATTTTGATATCAAACTCATTTTTGCATTAAAAAGAGCAGAAAATAAAGATGAAAATCTAGAATTATTCAAAAAGATCTTAAAAAGAAAACATTCTTTTGCTCTTTTAAAACTTCTTGCTGATGCTAATATTTTAAAAGATTTTTGCAAACCTCTTACTCAAAGTAAATTTTTACTCGAAGAAGAAGGTATTTATAGTGCATTAGATAGAGCATTACTTTGCTTAAAATACTTTGAAGAAAAAGATTATGACTTTGATGAAAATACACTTTTAATAATAAAACTCACCATACTTTTAAGTGCTATTCATGAAGAAAATGAAATTTCTTTAGCAAATATTTATAGAGCTTATGTGGGAAAATTTGAAATTGACAATGAGCTTTTAGATTTTGGCTTAAGATTATATAAAAATTTTAACGCTTTTAAAGACATTATAGAAAAAGAAGATATCTATAATTCTACTATTGTTTTAAATTTTATTTCCAAATTAAACGATATTAATACCTTAAAAACCTTACATCTTTTATCTTTTTGCAATGCTAAAGCTTTGGGCATAGAAAATCATTTTTATTATAAAAGCTTAGAAAGATTGTTTCAAAATGCATTAGAAGGCTTTGAGGATGAGAATTTAATTGATGAGAGCCAAAGAAGAGTAAAAAAAGAACAAACTCTAAAAAGAAGCAAGGCTTTTTTAGATCTTGATGAGCAAACTCAAGATAATATCACTCATATTAAATCTAATCTCTTTTTTATAAAAAATAGTTTTGAAAAAATCATTAAAATAACACAAATTGCACAAAAGGAAAATTTTACTTTTTGGCTTGATAATCAAGATAATTTTACCCTAGAGCTTATAATGAATAGAAAAAATAATCTTGAAAATATACTCAATACCTTAAGTTCTTTAAATTTAGTCTTTATGAGTTTCTTTGAATTATTTGATGAAAAAGTTTATTTGAAATTTGAATATTCAGATATAGTAAGCGATACTCAAAAGCAAAGTTTAGAAAATTTACTAAATTCTAAATTACATTTAAAAGTACAAAAAAAGGCAAAAAAACCAAACATTAAAAAAGATGAATTAAAATTAGATATGAATTATTCCAAAAGCTATGCCAAAATAACCTTAAACACAAAAGATCAAAAAGGTTTGATGGCTTATGTGATGGATGTGCTTGCAAGATATGATATTATCTTAAGCGCAGCAAAAATTCAAACCATAAAAGAAAGAACGCGAAATGTTTTGATTTTGCATAAAAATGAAAGCTTGCAAGATCATAAAGATCAAATTCTTAAATCACTAATAAGCGAGTAAAAGATGTGCGGAATAGTAGGTTATATAGGAACTAAAGAAAAGAAAAAAATCATATTAGAAGGCTTAAAAGAGCTTGAGTATAGAGGTTATGATAGTGCTGGTATAGCAGTGATGAAAGATGGTGAGTTAGACTTTTTTAAAGCGGTTGGAAAATTAGAAAATTTAGCTAATAAAACTGCTAATTTTAATAGTGATGGCTTTGGACTTGCTATAGGCCATACGCGTTGGGCAACTCATGGAAAACCAACCGAAATAAATGCGCATCCACATTTGGGACAATACTCTTGTGTAATACATAATGGAATCATAGAAAACTACCAAGAATTAAAAACAAAGCTCACACAAGAAGGTATTAATTTTCTAAGTCAAACTGACACTGAAGTTATTGTGCATTTATTTGAATACCATGCAAGTAATTTAGAACCATTTGAAGCTTTTAAAAAGACCATAGCTGAACTAAAAGGTGCTTTTGCAATCTTACTTGTAAGTAAAAAAGATCCTAATACAATTTATTTTGCTAAAAATGCAGTGCCACTCATCATCGGAAAAAATGGTGATGAAAATGAATATTATTTTGCATCAAGTGATGCGCCTTTAATTTCTTTAGTGGATAAAGTAGCTTATCTTGAAGATGGAGATTATGGATATGTAAATTTAAACGAATGCAAAATTTGCCATGATCAAGCTTGCATACAACCTACTTTTGTAGCTTTAAGCAAAGATAAAAGCTATGCTCAAAAAGATGGTTATAGATTTTTTATGGAAAAAGAAATCTATGAGCAAAGTAGAGTTTTAGGTGAAGTTTTAATGGGACGCTTACAAGGTGAGCAGATTGTTTTTGAAGATATAGATGAAACTCTTTTGCAAAATATAGATGAAATCACGCTTTGTGCTTGTGGCACAAGCTATCATGCAGCATTAAGTGGAGCTTATTTACTTGAAAGACTTGCAAAAATTAAAACTAAAGTTGAAGTAGCGAGTGAATTTAGATACAGAGAAGCTATTATAGGTAAAAACACTCTTTTTGTAGTAATCTCTCAAAGTGGCGAAACGGCTGATACACTAGAAGCTTTAAAAATAGCAAAAGCACAAGGAGTTAAAACTTTAGCAATATGCAATGTGGATAATTCTAACATTGTGCGTTTAGCTGATATATCTTTACTTACTAGAGCGGGCATTGAAAAAGGCGTAGCTTCAACTAAAGCCTTTGCCACTCAAGTGGCAACTTTATGGATGCTTGCAATCTATCTTGCGCAAAAAGCAAATTTGGATATGAGTAAAGAAATCAAAGCTCTAAGAAGCTTACCAAGTATAGTTAAAGTTGAACAAAACTTACATGAAAAAGTACATAGAATTTCAAAAAGATACCTACACGGTCATGGCTTTTTCTTTATAGGAAGAGATGTATTTTATCCATTAGCTTTAGAAGGTGCTTTAAAACTTAAAGAAATTTCATACTTACATGCTGAAGGCTATCCAGCAGGAGAGATGAAACATGGACCTATTGCTCTAGCAGATAGTGAGCTTTTTACCGTTGCGCTAATGCCACAAAATTGTCTTTATGAAAAAACTAAATCAAATGTAGAAGAATTAGCTGCAAGGGATTCTACCTTGCTTGCTATTTCCCCGCTTGATTTTGATTTAAGCGATGATTTTATAAGAACTTCAAAACAAGAACACTATATGTGTGAATTTTTCGAAATGATGGTAATCTTGCAACTTCTTGCTTTGGAAGTTTCTATAAGACTTGGCAATGATGTAGATATGCCAAGAAATCTAGCAAAAAGTGTTACCGTAGAATAAATATTTTGTGTAGTTTTGAAAAAACTACACTTTTTTTAAAAAATTTTATAAATACTTCTTAAATTATAAGCAAACTTTAGGGATTATTTGGTTTAAATATTACATCTTATTTTATTACAAGGAAAAGCCATGGAATATAGAATCGAACACGATACTATGGGAGAGATTAAAGTTCCTAATGATAAATATTGGGGTGCGCAAACTGAAAGAAGTTTTGAAAATTTTAAAATTGGTTGTGAAAAAATGCCAAAAGTTTTAATTTATGCTTTTGCAAATCTTAAAAAATCTTTGGCTTTAGTTAATAACAAACTTGGTAAATTAGACGAAGCTAAAAAAAATGCCATTGTGCAAGCTTGCGATGAAATCGTAGCAGGAAAATTTGATGATAATTTCCCACTAGCAATATGGCAAACAGGTTCAGGTACTCAAAGTAATATGAATATGAATGAAGTTATAGCAAACCGTGCTACTGAAATTATGGGCGGAGATTTTAGAAAAGAAAAACTTGTTCATCCAAATGACCATGTAAATATGAGCCAAAGCTCAAATGATACTTTTCCAACTGCTATGAGTATAGTTTCAGTAGAACAAGTAGAAAAAAAACTTATCCCTGCTTTAGATGAGCTTATTGCAACTTTTGAAAAAAAAGTAAAAGAATTTGAAGGAATTATTAAAATAGGAAGAACTCATCTTCAAGATGCTACACCACTTACCTTAGCTCAAGAATTTAGCGGATATCTTTCTATGTTACTTCACTCAAAAGAGCAAATCATCGCTTCTTTACCTACATTAAGAGAGCTTGCAATAGGTGGAACGGCTGTTGGCACAGGATTAAACGCTCATCCAGAACTTAGTGAAAAAGTAAGCGAAGAATTAAGCAAGCTAATAGGTACTAAATTTGTTTCAAGTCCAAATAAATTCCATGCATTAACAAGCCATGATGCCATTAATTTTACTCATGGAGCTATGAAAGGCTTAGCTGCAAATTTAATGAAAATAGCAAATGATATTAGATGGCTAGCAAGTGGCCCTAGATGTGGACTTGGAGAGTTAAACATACCTGAGAATGAACCAGGAAGCTCTATCATGCCAGGCAAGGTTAATCCTACTCAGTGTGAAGCCTTAACTATGGTTGCAGTACAAGTTATGGGAAATGACGCAGCAATTGGTTTTGCAGCAAGCCAAGGAAATTTCGAGCTTAATGTTTTTAAACCTGTGATTATTTATAACTTCTTGCAAAGCCTTGATTTATTAGCTGATGCTATGCATTCATTCAATATCCACTGTGCTGTTGGTATAGAACCAAATAAAGAAAAAATAGATCATAATTTACATAATTCTTTAATGCTAGTAACTGCACTAAATCCACACATTGGCTATGAAAATGCAGCTAAAGTAGCAAAAAATGCTCACAAAAAAGGCATTTCTTTAAAAGAAAGTGCTATGGAGCTTGGCTTAGTAAGCGAAGAAGACTTTGCTAAATTTGTAGATCCTACAAAAATGATAGGACCAAAAAAATAATCAAAAGACTAGGAATAATCCTAGTCTTTTCTTAAGAGTTAGTATGATTTATGAAAATGATTATTTATTTATAGAAAAAGAAAATTCTCAAATTCCTTGGGTGAAAATTTTTACTAAAGAAAATTACAGAGAATTAAGTGATTGTCCAACCTTTTTACAAAATATGCTTTTTCAATATGTTTTAGCTTGCGAATTAAGCCTTAGAGAGTATTATAACCCAGAAAAAATCAACATAGCTTCCTTTGCAAACTATGTGCCAAGAGTGCATTTTCATATTATGGCACGTTTTAAAGAAGATGGGTTTTTTCCTGAATGCATGTGGGGAAAACAACAAAGAGAAATTAAGGATTTAAAATTGCCTGATTTTGAAGGATTTGTATCAATTTTACTTAAAAAAATAAAAAATATTCATGTTTAAAAAATTTATTAATTCTAGCTATATAGCTTTATTACATCATCCACTTGGAGTTATTTTTTATTTATGTTTTTGGTTTTTTATAGCATTTTTTTATAATTCATATCAAACTAGTATTTTTTTACTTTTAACCCTATTTATAATTTTTTGCGAAACATTCACTAACCCAAAAAACAATTTAATACAAAATTATAAAAACTTGAAAAATTTATGGGTTGGGTTTTTTGGACTAATTTTTTATATATTTTTAAATTTTATCTTTAAAGATGGCATAGAAAATTATTTAATATTTTTTACTAATAATTCTTTATATATTTCTTTAGCAACAGCTCTTATAGCTTTAGTATGTGCAAGAAAATTATGTGATTTTAATTATTTTCATCATTTTTTAGCTGCCCTTTCTTTTAGTATAAGTTTTTGGCTAATTTTTGGTGTATTTTTGGCTATATTTTATGGTTCGTTTGATTTTTTATTTGATATTTCTTCAAGTAAACTAAATTCTCATGTTCTGTCATTGTGGCTTTTTAGTGCTGGAATTTTTTCTTTATTTTTACTTGGCAATTTTACTTCATATAATTTTAATAAAATTTTTATATTTATACTAAATAGTTTTAGTATTTTATATATAATCATGCTTTTTACCTATGGTTTAGGAGTATTATTTAATCTTTTAAAAAATCTTAGTATAGTTCATCTATGTCTTTGGTTTGGTAATTTTTTATTAATTAATCTTTGGATAAATTTATCTTTTTATAAAATCAAAAAAGCACTACTCTATACCTTTTTTATTGTGGTACTATCATTAAATATTTTCGTATTTTATGCTATTATAATTAGAATTGCACAATATGGTTTTACGCCAGAACGCTTAGCAGTATTGACTTTAAATTTATGGCTTTTAATTGCAAATTATCTAAGCGTATTTAAGCAAAAAATAGCATTAAAATTTTCTTTTTACCTACTTGCGTTTACGGCACTATTTTTAGGATTTTTTGCAAATTACATAAGTTTTTCTTCGCAAAAATACCAATTACAAAAATTAGAAAACTCTATACACTCTTTAGATCTTGACTATATTCAAAGTAAACAATACTACAATCAAATCAAAGGCATCAAAAACACCTTACATGATCTTGATAAAAATTATAACAACAATTATAGTTTTGATGATTTTTTAAAAACTTATAATCTAACTCACTTAAAGCCACAAAAGATAGAATTTCACAATATGTCCAAAAAATTTCATCCAAAATACTTCAAATTAAAAGAAAATTATGATGAAGTATTATTTGATTTTATTGCTAATTCAAGTGACTTTAAATATTTTATGAAAATTGATGATAATACCTTGCATTTTTTGCTTCAAGAAAAAGAACTTTTAAAACTTGAAAATTTTGACAAAATCTTAAAAAACTACCAAAAAAATTCACAGTTAAGCTACAAACTTAACAATGGCTCATCTTTGATTTTTATCCCTTTAGAATTTAATATCAATATAAAAGGTCAAATAACTTTTTTTAAAACTCATGTTTTTATTAAAAACAGCAAATAAATTATTTAATATAACAAACTAAAATATCAAAAAAAAGAAAGGTTTAAACTATGAAGCAATTGTTATTTTTACTTACACTTTGCTCACTTGCATTTTCCACGCAATGTGAGGTTAAAATAAAGCAAATTCAAAAAGAAATAGCTTATGCTAAAAATTACAATCATCAAGAAAAAGCTTTAAGTTTAGAATTAGCCTTAAAAGAAGTTCAGGCAAATTGTGCAAAAGATCCTCTTTTTTATGATAAAAAATTAGAGGCTAAAAAACTTAAAGAGCAAGAGATAGAAAAAATCGAACAAGAGTTAAAAGAATTAAAAAAACAAAAAGATTATATGAGTAAAACAGAGTATAAAAATAAAAAACAAGCTTTAAAAGACAAAAAAGACAAAATTAAAAAAGAGATTGAAGAATATATCAACAAACTCTAATTTAATTCCAAATTTGCCACCATTTTTTATTTTGTTGTTTTAATTTTTGCATTAAAATATTTTGATTTTTTAATGCAAACTCATTTTCTTCATCAAGCTTTAACAATTCTTTAGTGCACTCTAAAGCTTGCTCATATTCTTTTAGCTCTTCTAAACACTGAATTTTTCCCACTAAAGCATCAGTATTTTCATTTACTATCTTTAAACAATCTTCATAACATTGCAATGCATCATGAAAATCACCTAAATTTCTCAAACACTCTGCCTTATAATAATGTGTCCAATTTTGACTTTCATCTAAATTTAAAGCCATATTAAGATATTTTATAGCTTCTTTAAAATCTTGTGAATACACTTTAACCGCACCCATAAAATGATAACACTCATATGATTTTGGTTCAAGCTCACTTGCTTTTTTTGCTGCTTCAAAGCTTTCATCATATTTTCCTAAAAAGCTTAAAATTTGTGCTTTTTCTATCCAATATTCCGCAACATCATCAATTATTTTTAAGCATTCATTGATATCTTTTAAAGCTTCATTGTATTTTTCAAGATTTCTTTTACATTTTGCTCTATGAAAATACGATTCATCATCTTCTTCGTTGCTTAAAATCACACTATCATAACATTTTATCGCTTCTTCAAACATATAAAGATCTTCATAACAAAGCCCCTTATAATACTTTACGCCATTATGATTTTTATCAATTTTTAAAGCCTTATTTAAATCTTCTATAGCTTCTTCTTCTAAGCTTAAATTATATTTAGCAATTCCACGCCAAAAATAAAGCTTAAAATTATTTTTATCCACTTTATGTGCTGCATTACAATAAGCTATTAATTCTTCATAAGACTCAAGCTCTTTTGCGCAATATGCTCTTTCAAATAATACATCTTTTAAATCAATATAATCTTTATATGTTTTTATAAGCTCATTATATTCATCTATAGCTTCTTGAAATCTTTCAAGCTTGCTTTTAATCCAAGCTCTTTGAGAAAGGGAGTTAGCATAATCTTGGGTATTATTTTGTTTTTTATAATATTTAACAGCTAGTTCGCTATCTTTTAAAGCTTCCTCGTATTTTTCAAGATCAGATTTTAAATAAGCCCTATTAAAAAACACATCAGGATATTCTTTTTGATATTTCAAAGCTTTTTCATAACTTATCAAAGCTTCATCATATTTGTCTATCTTATATAAGCTATTACCTAAATGATAAAAACCATAAGGAACTGCGTGTTCAAGTTCTGCTAATTCTGATGGAGTAAAATCATGCTTTCTTGCTCTTTCTTGATAATATTTAGCTGCTAAGTCAAAATCCTCTATAGCTTCTTCAATCATTTTTAGATTAATTTTAGTATTGCCTCTATTAATATATGCTTGAGCATATTCTTCATAAAGCTCAATTGTTTTATCATAATATTTCAAAGCTTGCTCATAATCTTCTAAATCATACAAAACTCTAGCCAATGCAAAACATGGATATTGTAAATTTTCATCTAATTCGATTGATTTTTTAAAAGCATCTATTGATAATTCTATCTTTTCTAAGTCTTTATAAATATGTCCCAAAATCAAATATGCCATTGCATTTTCATTATCTAATTCAATGGATTTTAAGCAATCTTGCAAAGCCCCCTCTAAATCATCGACTTTACGTTTATTATTAGCCCTTTTATAATACGCATCAGAAAAACTCTCATCTTGCTCAATCATCTTAGTAAAAAATTCTATAGCTTTTTGATAATCTTCTAAATTCTCATAAGCTACCCCTTGATAATAAAAAATCTGCGAAGATTCAAAACCCAAATCTTGAGACTTCTTAAAATCAAGCAAAGCTTGTTTTGGATCAACACTAAGCAGGGCAATGGCTCTAGTATAATAAGCTATATAATATTCTGGAGCTAAATCGATACAAGTTTGTAAATCTTTTAAAGCTTTTGTTTGCTCATCTAAAAGTATATAAACCCTAGCTCTGTTAAAATATGCTAAATAATATGTATTATCCAGTGCTATAGTTTTATTAAAAGCCAAAAGTGCTTCTTGTAATAAATCTAACTTAAAATTACACAAGCCCAAAAGATTAAACAAAAATACATTACTAGGATCAAATTCTACAGCTATAGTTGCATCTTCAAGCGCTTCTTGAAATTTCAAGCAATTAAATCTACAAAACGCTCTATTATGGTAAGCCTCTAAAAGCAAACGGTGTTTATCTTCATCATCTATAAAAATCATTTTACCATCTTGAGCAAGCGTAACTTCACCCTTGCAAAAAGCTATAAGCTCACTTAAGACTTCATCACATTTTTCAAATTCTGAATTTTCAAAATATTCTTTAGCTAAATCTGATAACTCAGTAATTAAATTATCCAATTTTATTTCCTAGTTCTGATTTTCTTTGTTTAAACTTTTTAAAAATTCTTCTATATTATATTTTGCCCTATAAGTTTCACTCATTAAGTGAATCAAAATATCTCCCAAATCAAGTACAGTCCATTCTTCACTACTTTCTATATTTAAAAACTCTTCACCTTTACTTTTAAGATTAGTTTTTAAATCATCAATCAAAGAAAGTGCATGTCTTTCTCCCATAGTGGTAGCAATCACTACAAATTTGACAAAATAATCCTTATCTTGCATATCAAAAGTTTCTATTAAGTCTGCTTTTTTATCATCTAAAATTTGCACTATATTGTTAATTCTTTCTTGCATTGTTTTCCTTTTGCTAAATATTTTTAAATTTAGAATAATAAAGCTTAACTTCTTCTTTGATTTGCTCACAAACTTGTGATGTTTGCAAGGTTTGTCTTATAAAAGAAGAAGAGATATTTACTTTAGTATCTAAGGTTTTAAAATGTTTTGGTATAAAAATATCATCTCTTTTAGCTACAACAAATTCTACCAAATTTTGCAATCTTTCAAATTCATGCCATTTTTCAAGACTTTGTAAATGATCAGCCCCCAAAATAAGATAAAATTTAGAAATTGTATATTGTTTATACAAAAAATCAACACTTTCTATACTAGGCACAGGTCTTTGTTTTTTTATTTCAAAATCACAAATTTCAACTTTTTCCAAACCTCCCCAAATCATATCACACCATTTTAAGCGTCTTTGCTCATTTGCGGTAAATTCTTGCTTAAAAGGACTAATAAAAGTAGGCATAATAATGAGCTTATCAAGCTCTAAATTTGCTAGTGCATTAAAGACTATAGCATTATGCCCTAAATGAGGTGGATCAAAACTGCCACCAAAAAGTGCGATTTTCATTAAAATTTAACCTTTTTTTAGTAGAATTTTATCTACTTAATCATAAAAAGGAAATGAAAATGGCTGTAAAAGTTGCAATAAATGGTTTTGGACGCATTGGAAGATGTGTTGCAAGAATTATTATGAAGCGCGATGATATTGAGCTTGTAGCGATTAATGATACTACTGATATAGAGCTTACTAAATATCTTTTTAAATATGACACCGTTCATGGGGTATATGATGGTAGTGTTGAAAATGATGGTGATGATTTAATAATTGATAATAAAAAAATAAAAGTTTTAAAAAGTAGAAATGTAGCTGATTTAGACTTTGCAAAATATGGCGCACAGATTGTTTTAGAATGTACTGGCGCACACTTAACTATGGAAAAATGTCAAGGATTTTTAGATCATGGGGTACAAAAAGTTATCATGAGCGCACCTGCAAAAGATAAAACTCCAACTTATGTTTTAGGGGTAAATGCTCACGAATACAAAGGCGAAAACATCATCTCAAACGCAAGTTGTACTACTAACTGTCTAGGTCCAATTTGTAGAGTTTTGCAAGATAATTTTGGCATAGAAAAAGGTTTAATGACAACTATTCATGCCTACACAAACGGACAAAGCATTATTGATGCAAAAGCAAGAGATAAAAGAAGATCACGTGCTGCTGCTCAAAATATCATCCCTACTTCAACAGGTGCAGCAAAAGCTATGAAACTTGTTATGCCTGAACTTGATGGAAAATTACATGGTCAAAGCATGCGTGTACCTGTAGCTGATGTGTCAACTGTGGATTTAACTGCAACTTTAAAGAAAAAAGTAAGTAAAGAAGAAATCAACGAAGCCTTTAGAAAAGCAGCTGCTAGTAATTTAAAAGGTATATTATTGGTTGATGATGAAGAAAGAGTTTCAAGTGATTTTATAACTTGCTCTTATGGTGCAATTGTAGCAAGTGATTTAACTCAAGTAATTTGTGATGATTTTGTTAAAGTGGTTGCTTGGTATGACAATGAATGGGGATATTCTTCTCGTTTAGTAGATATGGCAGTATTCGTAGCAAAGGCTTAAGATGAGTAGTATTTTATCGATTAAAGATATTGATCTTGCAAAGAAAAAAGTATTTATTAGATGTGATTTTAATGTTCCTCAAGATGAGTTTTTAAATATTACCGATGATCGTCGTATTCGCTCAGCTATCCCTACTATAAGATATTGTTTAGATAATGGTTGTGCAGTTATTTTGGCTTCACATTTAGGGCGTCCAAAAGAAATAGCTTCAAAATACTCTTTAGAACCGGTTGCAAAAAGACTTGCGCGTTTAATGGCTAAAGAAGTCATCATGGCTAAAGATGTTATAGGTGAAGATGCAAAGAAAAAAGCTAGTGAATTAAAGCCGAGCGAAATCTTACTTTTAGAAAATTTACGCTTTGAAAAGGGTGAAACTAAAAATGATGAAAACTTAGCTAAAGAACTTGCTTCTATGGCTGATGTTTATATTAATGATGCTTTTGGGGTTTGTCATAGAGCCCATGCTAGTGTTGAAGCTATCACTAAATACTTTGACAATACAAACAAAGGTGCGGGATTTTTACTCCAAAAAGAAATCGAGTTTGCAAGCAATCTCATCAAACATCCTGCACGACCTTTTGTAGCGGTAGTGGGTGGTTCTAAAGTAAGTGGGAAATTACAAGCTTTAACTAACTTACTTCCAAAAGTAGATAAGCTCATCATAGGTGGAGGTATGGCCTTTACTTTCTTAAAAGCTCAAGGTTATGATATAGGAAATTCTCTTTTAGAAGAAGATTTAATTGAAGAAGCAAATAAAATCTTACTCAAAGGTAAAAATCTAGGGGTAAAAATTTATCTTCCTGTAGATGTTACAGCAGCACAAACTTGCTCTCAAGAAGCAGTGATGAAATACACCCCTGTACAAGAAATTCCTGCCGGTTGGATGGGACTTGATATAGGTCCTGCTAGTGTAAGATTATTTAAAGAAGCACTTTCTGATGCTCAAACTATATGGTGGAATGGACCTATGGGGGTTTTTGAAATTGATAAATTCTCAAAAGGTAGCATTAAAATGAGCCATTATATTAGCGAATCTCATGCAACAACTGTAATAGGTGGTGGTGATACTGCTGATGTTGTGGCAAGAGCAGGTGATGCTGATGAGATGACTTTCATTTCAACTGGCGGTGGAGCATCATTAGAACTTATAGAAGGCAAAGAGCTTCCTGGTGTAAAACCTTTAACCATAAAGGATAATGAATGATTTTTGCAGCAAATTTAAAGTGCAATCATACAAGATCAAGCTTTGAACTTTATGCTCAAGAATTAAATCAAAATTTAAACAAAGAAGATGAAATTTTCATCTTCCCTCCTAGTATAGCTTTTTTAAAAGAAAATTTTTCCTTTCAACAAGGCGCGCAGAATTTCTACCCTTGTGAAAATGGAGCCTATACCGGAGAAATAGGTAAAATTCACTTAGAAGAATTTAACATCAAGAGTGTTTTAATCGGTCATTCTGAGAGAAGAGCTTTAAGTGAAGATGAAAGCTTTTTAAAGGCTAAATTTGATTTTGCAAAAAATCTTGATTTTAACATCATTTATTGCATAGGTGAAAGTTTAGAAACTAAGAATGCCAACAAAAGTTTGGATTTTTTAAAAAAACAAATTGAAAATATTGACTTATCTTATAAAAAACTTATTATAGCTTATGAGCCTATTTATTCTATAGGCACAGGAATTAGTGCTAATCTTGATGATATTAATACCATACTTAATTTTTTAAGAGAATTTACTAACGCTAAGCTTTTATATGGTGGAAGTGTTAATCAAAGCAATATTAAAGAAATTTGTGCTTTAAAAAATTGTGATGGAGTATTGATAGGTTCAGCTGCATTAAATGCAAATGATTTTTTAAATATGATACAAATAGCTAAAGGTTAAAAAATGTCTTTAAGCAATGAAGAGTTAAAAAGCATATTAGAGCATAAAATCGCTCTATTAGAAAACTCACACAAAGAAGAAAAAAATATCTCATTAGAGGCTGTAAATTCTATCATTAAAATTTTAGGTTTGCCAAGTGATTTTAACCCTTTGGCACATAGATATTTCCAACTTCACACCCCACCTAGCCTTATATGGCTTCATTTAAGCGAATGTACAGGGTGTAGTGAAAGTTTGCTTAGAACTTCATTGCCTGACTTTTTAGATCTGATTTTTGATTTTATTTCTTTAGAATACCATGAAACCTTCATGAGTGCAAGTGGGCATCAAGCAGAATCGCATTTAGAGGAAGTTTTAGAAAAAAAAGATTTTCTTTTAGCTGTTGAAGGTGGGGTTTGTGCTATAGATCCTTTTTATCTAACTATAGGAGCACATGGTGAAAATGGATATGAAATTTTACAAAAATGTGCTAAAAATGCTAAAACAATCTTTGCTATGGGAACTTGCTCAAGCTATGGAGGAATTCAAGCTGCACATCCAAATCCCACCAAAAGCATAGGAATTTCTAAAGTCTTAGAAGAAAAAGTAATCAATATACCAGGTTGTCCTCCAAGTGATGTAAATATCATCGCAGCGCTTTGCTTTTATATATTATTTGAACAAGACATGGCTTTAGATGAGCAAAATAGACCTTTAGCCTTTTATGGAAAATGCTTGCATGATTTATGTGAAAGAAAAGCTAAATTTGAAGCAGGAAATTTTGCTCAAAGTTTTGATGATGAGAATATAAAACAAGGCTATTGTCTTTTTAAAGTAGGTTGCAAAGGACCTTATGCTTACAATAACTGCCCTAAGGTTAAATTTAACTCCAAAACCTCTTGGCCAGTAGCTGCAGGACATGGCTGTATTGCCTGTAGTGAAGAAAATTTTTGGGATGATTTTGGTTTTTATGAAAAACCTATGAGTAATGAATTTGCTTATAATGATTTTTCTATTATATTAGATGATAAAATAATTCATAATAGTTCTATCAACGAGCTTAATTCAGATAATATTTTACTAGATTTAGAAAGCGAAATTAGTGGGATTTTTTATCAAAATGATACAAAGATTAATTTTTTAGATTTTAGTTTTGAAGCTAATCCTAAAGTTTTTTTAAATAATTTCGCAAAAACCAAAATGGCTATGACTTTAGTGCAAAATTACCAAGAGCAATTTAAAACATATTATGATTTTATACAAGAAAATTATGATGATGAAAGCAAAATTAGCAATAATATCTTAGATTTATTTTATTTTATCTATCCAATTATTAGCGGAAAAAAATTAAGCCATTTAGATGAGTTTTTAGATCTTGCTTTAGCTTATAAGTTTAAACATCCTAGCAAATTTGATTTTAAAATCACAATTAATGAACAAGCAAAGCTTGATGTTTCTAAATCTATGCGTATGCCTTTGATTTACATTTTAGGTGGCTTAGATAAAGAAGCTATTGCTTTTGGATTGATTTTTTCTTTAAAAGAACATTTAAAACAAGCTTTAAAAGCATGCAAAAAAATACACAATAAAAAGCAAATTTTAATATGTGCAAAAAATGAAAAATTATTAAAATTATTTTGGGATTTAACGAGCATTTAAAGACTTAATGTTAAAATATTTATCTCCCTAATATTTGAAATTTGCAAAGTATAAAAACTTTGCAAATTTGTTTAAGATTGAGTTATTTTGACGATATAACTTTATCTTGACTTGAAAGGAATGTTATGCAAATTTCTAGTTATAATTCTCAAAATTTTTCTATGGATATTAAAACAAAAAATGGCAATCATCTTTCTTTTTCCATGTATGACAAAAAAGAAGCAAAATTAGACAAAGATGGTAACTCGGCTTCTTTAAGTCTTAGAAATCAATTTGGTTTTTCATTCTCATATAATGGAACCAAACTTTCACAAGAAGAAATTGAAGAAATAAAAGAAGCAGTAGCTAAAGTACAACCACAAATAGATGAATTTATGAAAAACTCAAGAGTAGGAACCTTAAAACCAAAAGAGCTTATCACCACTGCAATGAAAATCGGCAATGCCTTACCTGAACCAAAAAATGAAGAACATAAAAAAGCTACTTTACATGAATTATTTAACACCATGGATAAGAGTTTAAACAAAGAAATAAATAAAACAGACCTTGAAGATATTAAAAAGCAAATTTTCCAAGATAGTGCTAAATTATTAGAAGAAATTTGGGAACAATACAACAAGCAAAAAGAAGAAAAAAAAGAAGATAACAAAGAATTTGGATTTTATGCTTAAAAAGGAAATGCAATGGAAGTAAAAGATATTTTAAAAAGCATGCTAGAACTCCAGCAAAAATTAAACGATGATACCAATGGCATAGGTTGGGAAAATGGTTATACTAAAGAGGGTAAATTAATTAGTTTTAGAAGATGCATTTATATGGAGTGTGCTGAGCTTATTGATTCTTTTGCTTGGAAACACTGGAAAAGCATATACACTCCTGCAAACTGGGACAATGTACGCATTGAAATAGTGGATATATGGCATTTTATTTTAAGTTTGATTTTAGAAGAATATAAAGAAAAACAAATCAATGATAAAAATTTTATCGCAGAAGAAGTTTCTTCTGTAACTTTTTTTGATGATTTTTGTAAAGAAACTTCCAATCCAAATGAAGCAGATATTTATGGAATTTTAAATGATATTGAACTTATTATCCATAAGTGCAGTGGTTTTGATTATGATTTAGGTGAGCTTTTGAGTGTGTATTTTGTTTTAGCTAGAAAATGTGGTTTAAATTTCTATGAACTTTATAAAATCTATATTGGAAAAAATATTTTAAATCAATTCAGACAAGAAAATGGCTACAAAGAAGGTACTTATAAAAAAACATGGAATGGCACAGAAGATAACGAAGTTTTAAATCGAATTTTAAAAGAAACACTAGATTATAAAGAAATTTATCGAAAACTTCAAGAAAATTACAATCAAATTAAATGAGTATATTATATCTAAGCTTGCAAGATTTTCTTAGCAAGCCATTTTTAAAATTTTCTCTTTTGCCTTTCTTAATCAGTATAATTATTTTTGCTTTTCTTGTATATTATAGTTATGATATATTTTTTTCTTATATAGAAGATGTAGTTAGCGGATCTTTTATGGCTTGGTTTTTTAGTTTTTCCATAGTGCAATTTTCTCTTGCATTTTTAAGCGCCATAGGTGGATTTTTCATAGTGGTATTTGCCTCAGTGTTTTTTACCATGCTGATAATTTCTTTTTTAACTCCTTATATTGTTAAAAAGATTAATCAAAAATATTACAACTATCCCATACAAAAAGCAGTAAATTCTTTAGAAGTTTTACTTAAAACATTCAAAATTATACTCATTTCATGTGTGTTATTTGTGATAGCTACTTTCTTGTTAATTATACCTTTTATTAGTATTGTGATTTATTATGGAGTATTTTATTATTTATTTCACAAACTTTTATTATTAGACGTATTAAGCAATGTTTTAGATAAAAACAACTTTGATGATTTTTATAAAGACTCATCACCTTTATACTTTAAAATCATCACTCTAATCTTTTTTGCTTTATCAAGTATTCCTTTGCTTGGTTTATTTTTGCAAGTATTTTATGTGATTTTTCTAACTCACTTAAGTTATCAAAAAATTTTAAAACTTAAAGCTAGTAATAATGGATGAAAGAATTAAAAATTTCATCCTTTCTCAAAAACTTTTAAATTTAAGTATGCTTGATGAGGATGGTGGAGTATATTGTGCAAGCTGTTATTATGCCTTTGATAGTCAAAATTTAGCTTTAATCTTTGCTAGTGAAGAACGCACTAAACACGTTCAGCTTGCTCACAAAGCACCCAAAGTAGCAGTTAATATAGCATCAGATACAGATATTATTAATCTCATTAAAGGAGTGCAAATTAAAGCTCTTTTTCAAAAAGCTACCAAAGAACAAGAAAAAATATATTATGAAAAATTTCCCTTTGCAAAACTTGCAAAAGCTTGTGTTTTTGCTCTAAATATACAATGGGCAAAATACACTGATAACAAAATTCTACTCTCCAAAAAATTAGAATTTTTTATTTAAAATAATATTAAAAATATAATATTTTTTAATTAAAATAAATATTTTTTATAATTATTTAAATGTTTTTTGAATAAAATCTTATAAATTATTATAATCACAAAGCTAAAAATTAGCTTTCCAAGGAGAAAATATGCTCTCTTCAGCAAAAAAATATCTACTAGGTAATTTTTCTAATAAAATAGCCTTTTTGGTTTGTATCTTTGTTGTAGTTTTACTATGCGTTTTAGGTATTTTTAACTATGTTAAGTCTAAATCCAATAGCCATACACTACTAGTTCAGTTTCAACAAAAAGTTGCCTTTGATGTGAGTAAAAGATTTGATTTATATGCAAGCGACAGACGCAATGTGATTAATTCCTTAACAAAATACATTAAAGAAAATAAAAACAATCTAACACCAGAACAATACACTAGTTTACTAAAATCCATAGGAGATTCTTTAGGTTTTGACTTAACTTATGTAGGCTTTGAAGATGGTAAAATATACAGATCCAATGGAAACAACCAAACTCCAGAAAGTGGATATGATCCTAGAGCTAGAGGTTGGTACAAAGAGGCTAAAGAAAAAAAAGAGTTAATTGTTACAGAACCTTATATATCATCTAGTATGAAAAAACCTACAATTTCTTATGCTAGTCCTATTATAGAAAATGGAAAAGTTATAGGAGTAGTGGCTGCTGATTATGATTTGAAAAAATTCTCAGAGGAAGTTTTAGCCATAGGTAAAACACCTTATTCACATGCAGCGGTTTTGGCTCATGATGGAACTTATCTTTTTCACACTGATTCATCTAGAATTTTAACATCGACTGAAATTAGCAAAGATATTATTTCAAGTTATTTTAAAACACCTGAAGGTTTAAATAAAACTCTTTCTAAAGACATTTTCAAAGTTCAAACTAAAGAAGAAGGAATTAAAGCTTTAATTTGTAATGGTAGTATTAATCCAAAATATACTATTTGTAGTATAGCTGATTATGACTTTTATAGTGACACAGCTAAACAAACACTAATAGAACAAATTATTATTTCATTAATTGCTATTTTCATAACTTTAGTATTTATTAGAATGATTATTTCTTATAATCTTAAACCTATTGCAATTATTTCATCAGGATTACATAATTTCTTTAACTATCTAAATCATAAAGATGTCCATTCTCATCCTATCAAACTTAAAACACAAGATGAATTTGGAAAAATGGCTGATGAAATCAATGAAAATATTGAAATTATTAAAGAGGCGTTAAGCAAAGATGCAAAAGCTATTGAAGAATCTGTAAGTGTTGCTAGAAAAATAGAAACAGGTGAGCTTGATTTGCACATTAGCTCTCACGCCAACAACCCTCAAATTCAAGAACTCATAGAAGTTTTAAACAAAATGCTTACCACCTTACAAGCAAAAATAGGTCGTGATTTAAACGAAATTCAAGCCGTGTTTGATAGTTATAAACATTTAGATTTTACAGCAGCTATCAACACACCAAAAGGCGATGTAGAAAAAGCAATCAATGCACTAGGAAATGAAATTAAGAATATGCTCTCACAATCACTTAATCAAGGTGAATTACTAAATCAAAAAGCTGAAGCACTCAAACAAAGCATGCAAGAGCTTACCAATGATGCTACCCATCAAACATCATCATTACAAGAAAGTGCAAGGGCTTTAGAGCAAATGAACTCAGCAATGAGTGAAATTTCCATTAAAGCACAAGATGTGGTAAAACAAAGCAATGACATCAAAAGCGTAACCACAGTAATTTCAGATATAGCTGAGCAAATTAATCTCCTTGCATTAAATGCTGCTATTGAAGCTGCACGTGCAGGTGAGCACGGTAGAGGCTTTGCTGTTGTTGCGGAGGAAGTTAGAAACCTAGCAGAAAGAACTCAAAAGTCTTTAGGCGAGATTGAAGCTAATACTAATATCTTAGCTCAATCCATTAGCGATATGGGAGATTCTATCAAAGAGGAAGCAAATGATATTAGTCAAATCAACGAATCGGTTGCAACTATAGAAAAACTTACACAGCAAAATTCTCAAACAGCTATACGAACTAATGCTATTGCCAATGAAGTAGATTCCTTAGCACAAGATATATTAAGCGAAACTAAAAAAAGAAAGTTCTAAAACACAAAAGATGCCTTTTAGGCATCTTTTTTATTAAGAAAATGAAGGTCTAATTTGCTCTAGCCAAGCATCAATTCTACTTTCTGTTAAATCTTCATGATTGTCATTGTCCAATGCTAATCCTACAAATTTATCACCTTCTACAGCATCACTTGCTTCAAAAGTATAACCACCTGTAGAAACAGCACCAACTAAATTTGCGCCTGCTGTTTTTAAAGCTTGAGCAAGTTTACCCATAGCACTACAATAAGTATCTGAATAACTTTCACTATCTCCCATACCAAAAACTGCAACAGTTTTGCCACTAAGATTTAAAGCAGAAAAATCAAAACCATCCCAATCATCTTGAAAATCTCCACTTCCCCAAGTAGAAGTACCACAAATTAATTTATCATAAGAATTTATTTTTTCTGCATTAATATCTGCAATATTTAATACATCAGAAATTCCTAATTTTTGAGCAATCATATTTGCTGCACTTTCAGTATTACCCATAGAGCTACCATAAATTACTGCTATTGACATTTAACATCTCCTTAAAATTTGATTATTAATAGTATAGGGGACTAATTTTAGCGAAGTTTTATTATTTTCACATAAATTATGTCTTATTTCTTTGTGTTGAGTGAAATTTTTATTTCTTGGATACACAATATAAAACCTTTCAAAAGAATTATCTTTTATAAATTGCAAGGCAAGCTCTATATCTTTATCATTATCTTTATAAAATAAAGGCATAACCGCTATTTTTTCATTGATGATAATAATATTTTTACAAATCTTTACTTTGGATTTAGTATTGCTTTTACAAATTTTATCATACACAAAAGCTTCAAAAGCCACTTGCAAAGGCAAAGTAAAACTAGATGATAAAAACACATTTTGTATTAATTTAGCTAAAGTATATTTTGGTATATTTGATTCAAGCTGTATTTTATTTAAATTTCCTTCTTTATATGCTTTGATGATTTTATGAGAACATGGACAAAATTGTTTTACTCTACCAAATCTCAAAGTTCTTTCTGTACTCATATTTTGAATTTTTAACTCAAAAATATTTCTTAAACAACTAGCTTGTTTTGCATAGATATAAGGTATTTTTAATTCGTTTTCAACCAAAGAATTATATAAATTTAAAAAAATATAATGAATACTTTTTCGCTCTAAATCTCTAAATATTTTAGGTATAAAATCCTCTTTTTCATTAAATCCAAACATATTAATCCTTTTTTGAACACTCATATGTTTGATCAAGACCAAAAACCTTACAGTATTCACAATACACACAACTCACACTGCGTTTAGCACAAACTAAAGGTATATTGCGTTTTTTTGCCTCTGTTTTGATTTTTTTCATAGTATTATGGTTTAAAAAACTAGTAAGCATAACTATACATTCAGTATTTTGAGGAATGGGTTTTCTATTTACCCTGTTTTCATTTCTAGCATCCCAATGCTCTATATTTTTTGCTCCTAGGTTTGTTAAAACTGCCTTAATTGGAGTTATTTCATCTGCTCCGATAACCAAAACTGACATTAAGCTTTCCTTTTTATAAAAATGATAATTGTTATTATAATTTATAAAAGATAAATTTTAACTGATACTCAATATCATTTTTAATTATATATTATGGGTTTGTTCAAAGATATCTGTATGTAAAATTTCTTCTAAGACTACCGTAGCATACGAGCCTTTTTGTAAGAAAAATTCCAAAGTAAAATGAGCTTTTTCTTCATCATAATGACTTTTGCAATCTTGCAAATAAGACCACATAAAGCGTCTTGAGCCTTGCATTTTATTTTTAAACTCATATGCAAAAGAAAAAATCTCATCTTCTAATTTTTTAGCTAAACCTTCGTTTGCTTCATAAGCTTTAGAACCTATTAAAAGACCCATTGCGCTAATATCTTTTTGATTAAATCTTTCTACTTCACTTGATAAATCTTCACATATAAAACATTTACCAAAAGGGTAATGTCCTAAAACTTCACCTTTTAAAAGTTTAAAAAACTGCTTTTGATTTTTTAAACTTTTGATTTCATCTTTTTCTAAATCATAAATTTGTTTTATTTCTTTTTCACTAAAATCATTGATAAAATGTGATAATTCTACTCTTTTGCTCAAATATCTATTAAAAAGCTCACTTTGAAAAGCAGAAATTAAAAATTCTTGCATTTTTTTATTTTTGATTTTTTTACCTTTTAAAATTTCTAGTCCTTGTGAAAAATTATCTTGAAATTTACCAAAACGCTGATATCCAAAATAATTAGCAAAACCTTGTTCTTGGATATTTTTGAAAGCTTGTTCTATTTTTAAAGCATCTACTTTTGAAACTTTTTTTAATCTTATAAAAAATGAATTTCCTTTCAAATGCCCTATTCTAAGTTTATTATCATGATAAAAACTTTCTAAAATTTTCATCTTATCATGTTTAAAATTTTTTAAACCTTCTTCAAATTTTTTAGGCATAGAAATATATTGAAAAGTTAAACCTTGTTTATCTTTTAAACCACTATAACCAAAATCTTTCATTTTAACACCACTTTGCTCACTTAAAATTCTCAAAGCTTCACTAGTGCTAAGATCCTTTTTTTGTATATGCAAAATTAAATGTTCACCTTTACCACTAAATTCATACAAAGGCTTTTCTCTTACTACAAAATCATTGCTATTTTTCGAAAAATACACATTTATCGGGCTATGTTTTAAAGCATATAGGGGTTTAAAAATGATGTTCTCTTCCATAAAATTTATACCTTCCTGTTGTTGTTTTTGCAAAAATATTTAGTTTAACTCTATGCTTTTTAGCTATATTTTGTATAAATGCTTTATGTTTTTTATCAAAAGCAAATAAAATTTCATATTCTTCTGCACTATTTAAGCTAAATTTATCTAATTTTTTAAGGAATTTTATACTAAGTTGGTTTTGAAATAACATTCTTGATAAGTCTTTATTCAAACCATCTGAAATATCCATACTCACTCTAACTTTTTTTGCTATATCGTAAAAAAATTTCTGCCTTAAATTTGGTTTTATAAAACGATGTTTAGAATGTAATTTTCCACCGCGAAATAGTATATTTAAACCTTTTAAACTCTCACCTAATTTCCCACTAAAAGCAAACAAATCTCCTTTTTTTAAACCTTTTCTAAAAATAGCCCTTTTATTTACTTTAGAAATAATAGTTACACTAATATTGATTTTCTTATCTGCTATGGTATCTCCGCCTATAATTTGCACCCCAAATTCTTTTGCACTATCTAGCAAACCTTTTTGCAAAGCTTTAACTTGTTTCATATCTAAACATTTTGGTAAAGAAAGCCCCAAAAGAGCGTATTTTGGTGTAGCATTCATAGCAATTGTATCAGAAATATTAACAAGCATAGCCTTTGCACCAATTTGCTCTAAACTCATCCAAGAACGTTTAAAATGCACATCTTCACAAAATAAATCTTTAGAATAACAATATCCATCGATGATTGCCCCATCATCTCCATTGATAGGATTAGCAAAGGCATTGATAATAAATTTTTCTTTATCCATGTGAGTATTTTATACAAAAAGCTTTTAATTTTATATAATAATCAAATTTTTATAAGTTTAAAATGTATATAATGAAAAATAATACCAAGGATAAAATATGCAAATAACTTTAAGAATTTTTCGTTTTGATAAAGATAGTGATTATTTAGCTTATTATAAACCTTATGTTTATGATAGTAAAAATTTTAAAAGTGTTTATGATATTTTAGTGCAAGTGAAAAAAGATGATATATATTTTGACTTTGAAGAAAATCCAGAAAGTTGCATTAAAATCAACCAAGTTGCTATTAGACAAAGAAGAGATTTAAATAATATCATTGAAAAATTTGGAAAAGAACTCATCATAGAACCACTCGATACTAAAAGAGCTATTAAAGATTTAATCATGGATAAAGGCGATTTTTTAGAAAAATTAGAACTTTTTAAAGGACTTATTGATATACACGATGTAGAACTTTACAAACAATATGATTTTTTATATTATACAAGTGAAGCTAGAGAATTTTTACCTGAATATCTAGGTGATAGCTTTTTTATATTTGCTTATAAGATGTTACTTAAATATCCAGAAAAAGCACCGCAATTTTTAAAATTAGTCGCAGACGAAGAAAAAGGGATTTATTATCACACTAAATTTAAAAATTTTATTTCATCCAATGAACTTGATTATGAATCTTATATTAAAGAATTAAAAGTTATGCTTGTAAAATCAGGTCTTGCAAGAAATATATTTTAAGGAATAAAAATGTATAAAATTTATACTAACAGCAACAATGATTTATTCTGCCATTTTGATATTATCAAAAATATTTTAGATAAAATTAATGTTGAAAATGCTCTTTATGAAAAACCTTTAGGAAAAAATTATTTTATTATTGATTATGATCCTAAAGACATTTTAGATGAATATTCAAGAATGATGGGTGAGGATAATATCTTAGCTTGCGAATACAGCTCTTATGAGATTATGAGTAAAATTGAAAAAATTCAATATGCTCCAAAAGTTTTTTTAGATTACCTTAAACAAGAGCATATTAAGTATTTTTTTAATCAATTTAATATAGGCATATACCAAGGATTTTCGAATGCAAGTTGTTCTTTAGAGCTTGCTAAAATACTTAAAGCAAATATAATAGATTTTGAAAGAAAATACAAAAGTTGCGGTTATAGTTTTTTAAATTTAAACGCTGAGTTAGCTTATAAAAATGCAGCCGCTATTATGTTAGATGCTTATGATAGCGGTTGTGATTTTTTAGTAGTTGAAGATTTTTACTCTTTTTATATGTTTGATAAATGCTCCAAAGAACTACAAACTATTTCAAATAGGAATTTTGAAGATTTTTATATTTTAAGTTTTGCAGAACTTGCAAATTTAGCTCTAGGTATAGTACCATATACTTTGAAAAAACATAAATTAAAAGTGAGTTTAATCAATGAAAATCGCTCTTGAATGTAAAGATTTAGTTTTAGAAAAAACTTTGGAAATTGCTTTAAAAGATTTTTTGGTTTTAAAAAAAGATTGTGATTTTTTGGTGTGCGATGAAAAAATCAACACGCAAAAACCACAATTTATCATTAATAAAAAATCAAACTTTTTATCTCATCCTTTTAATATAGAGGAATTAATTAATGCTTTAAATGATTTTAATACAAGTTTACAAAATATTGCCTATAAAATAGCTATGCGTGAGAAAAAAATCATGAATCAAAAATGTGAAGCCATTTTAGAGCAATTGCGTCAAGAAAGTCATGAAAAAATCGATGCAATATTTAATCTTTACAAAACAGAGTTAAAAAACCTCATCAAAGAAGAAAATAATAATGTATAAAACACAAGAATATCAAAGCGTAAAAGATTTTTTGAAAAATTACAAAGAAGGTAAAAAAACAAACTCAAAAAAACAAACTCAAAAAATTTACACCACCATAGAAAGTGGAATTTATAAGGGTAAAAAAATTTTACTTCCTAGCCTAGATACCACAAGAAGCACTAAAAGCATAGTAAAATCATGTGTTTTTAATGTTTTGCGTTTTTCTTTACAAGATAAGGTTTTTATAGAGGCCTTTGGAGGAAGCGCTTTGATGGCATTAGAAGCAAGAAGTAATGGTTGTTTAAAAAGTTATGCCATAGAAAAAGATAAAAAGGCTTATGAAATAGCTTTAAAAAACGCTTCTAGTGTTGATCAAAATACTCTTTGTTTTAATGATGATACTTTTAAAAAAACTCCTCAAATTATTCAAAATTCCAAAGAAGATATTATTTTATATCTTGATCCGCCTTTTGATATTAGAGAAGGTTTTTTTGATATTTATGAAAAAACTTTAAAATTGATAGAAAATATACAAAATTCAAATGTAAAAATCATTATTATAGAACATCACAGCACTTTTAAAACTCCAATTAAAATACAAAATTATGAAAAAACTAAAGAAAAAAAATTTGGCTCAACTACTCTAAGCTTTTACTCCTTTATATAAATTTGGAACTTTTTTTGCTTTAATTTATGTAAAATAGCATAGATTAAAGGAAGAATCGATGAGAATATTATTTTTAAGCTTAACGCTAAGTCTAAGTGTTTTTGCAGCTACTATCAAAGAACTTACTAATGTGGTAGGTGTTAGAGATAACCAACTTATAGGATATGGTTTGGTTGTTGGCTTAAATGGAAGCGGAGATGGTACAAGTAGCGAATTTACTCTACAATCTATTTCAAATATGCTTCAAGGTATGAATGTAAAAATTAGCCCGGGCGATATAAAATCAAAAAACACAGCAGCAGTAATGGTAACAGCAAAACTTCCTGCTTTTGCAAGAAGTGGGGATAAGCTTGATGTAAGTGTAGCTTCTTTAGGCGATGCAAAATCTTTACAAGGTGGAACCTTACTTATGACAGCTCTAAAAGGTGTTGATGGAGAAATTTATGCAGTAGCCCAAGGTTCTTTGGCAATAGGCGGACTTAGTCCAAGACCTGGTGCAGCAGGAACACACTCAACCTCAGCAAATGTTATCAATGGTGCGGTAGTAGAAAGAGAAATTCCACAAAATTTTAGCCAAAGTGAAGATTTAGTTTTAAGCTTAAAAGAAGCGGACTTTAAAACAGCTAACAATATAGAAAGAGTTTTAAATACTATTTTTGATACAGATATAGCAAAGGCTTTAGATTCTAGAACTATAAAATTAACAAAACCTGAAGAATTTTCTCATGTTGAATTTATGGCAAGAGTATTAGAACAAGATATAGCTTATACTCCAGAAAGTAAAGTAATCATCGATGAAAGAACAGGAACTATAGTAGCAGGTGTAAATATAGAAGTTGAACCTATATTAATCACTCATAAAGATATTACTATAAAAATTGATCCAAACAATACCGTAGCTTTAGGACAAAATGAAATCGATATGAAAGATGGTGGTATTTTAGATCCCGTATCTAATACTTTAAAAATCACAAACAATAAAACAACAGTGGCAAACATAGCTAGAATGCTAAATAAACTTGGAGCAGCACCAAATGATATCATAGCTATTATGCAAAATCTAAAAAGAGCCGGTGCAATTAGTGCTGAATTAGAGGTGATATGATGAGAGTTGATAATTATTTAGCGAGCAAAAATTATAGCAGTGAGCTTTATGAAAGCATTACTAAACACAACAATAGCTACAAGGCTGCTAAAAACTATGCAGATAGTGCTTTTAAAAACGATTTAACTCATATACAAGCATTAAACGATGAAGATAAAGCTTTAAAAGAACAAACCGATGCTTTTGAAGCTTTTTTAATCAAAAGCGTTTTGGATATTTCTTTAAAACAAGAAAATTCTTTATTTGGAAAAGACGCAAGTGATGAAATTTATTCATCTATGTATAATGATACTATGAGTAAAGCATTAAGCGGGGGGTTAGGTTTTTCAAAATTATTATTTGATTATTTAAAAGAAAGGGGTTAAGTTATTTTTTTAAGTGTCGATATAGTTCTTAGAGTTTTTCAATAGAACTGGAGGCTTAAAATGATAAACCCTATACATCAAAGTTATGTAGCTCAAGTTGCTACTAATGATTTAAATAAAACAGAAAACAAAGAAAACAACAAGGCAAAAGAAACTCAAAAAACAGAGGAAAGTAAAGCATCTTTGATTGCTTCACAAATAAAAAATGGCGCGTATAAAATAGACTTACAAGCCACTTCTAAAGCAATAGCAGATTCTTTATTATAATTTTTATCCTTTTTTGGGTTAGTGCCTAAGAAAGGATAAAAAATGGTTAAACAACACTTAGACGAAACAAATTCTATTTTAGAAAAACTCATCAATCTTACTTTAGAAGATATAACCCAAATTCAAGCTGCTAATCACCAACATGTAAGCAAAAGCGTAGAGGAAAAAACTAAACTTGTAAATGACTTTCAAATTGCTAAAAAAAATCTTGATAAGGCTTTAATAGAACTTAGCAATCAAGGAAATAATAAAGGCTTAGATGAGCTTTTAGACGATGAAGATAAAGAAAAACTTGCACTTTTAAAGCAAAATTTAAACACCTTACATCAAAAAAATAAAGAATACGCTAAATTAGCTCTTATTATTAAAAATTTTTACGACAATCTTTTAAATACAATGTTTGAACAAAATGGAACAAATAATGCTTATGGAGATCAAAAAACAATTCCAGATTCATTATTTAAGATCAATGTTTAAAGGTTAAGTCATGGGAATTTTTGATAGCTTATATACAGGAGTTAGCGGTATTAGAGCTGCTGAACTTCAAATTAACACAACAGGTAATAATATCTCTAATGCAAATGCGGTGTTTTATACTAGACAAAGAGCTGTGCAAAGTTCGGGCATGTCTCTTGATAGAGGTGGCTTACACCTAGGAACAGGTACGCAAATTGATACTATTAAAAGATTACATGATGAGCATTCTTATTATGAGTTAAAAAACGCTACCACCCAGCAAAACTATACAAATTACTTAGGACAAATTTTACAAGAAGCAAGCCAAAGATTTCCTGATATGCAAGGAACTGGTATTTTACAAGATTATAAAAACTACTATGATGCGTGGAATAACTTTGCTTCTAATCCAAGTGATGGAGCAAGTAAAATAGATCTTGTTAATAGCGCAAATACATTAACTCAAAACATACAAAAAACCTTACAAGATCTTAATAAAATGCAACAAACTGTCAATGAGCAAATCAAACAAACTGTAGATGAAATTAACAACATTGGTCAAGAAATTGCAAATATTAACAAACAACTTGAAAATGAAGAAGTTTTACCTACCGATAATGCAAATCAATTAAGAGATAAAAGAGATGAGCTTGAACTTAGACTTTCAAAATTAGTCAATGCAGTAGCTTGGAAAGGAACAAGCTCTCAAGATAGCACTTTAGAATCTACCATGACTGATTCTGGAAGATACTATGATTTAAGCATTCAAGGCTTTAGTATAGTCAATGGCTCTAGCTTTCACCCTTTAAAACTAGACAATAACAACCCTAATGGTTTTTATCAAATTTATTATGAAGTAAATGATGAAAACCGCTATGATTTAACAAGCAAAATTTCAGGCGGACAGCTTGGAGCTCAACTTGATCTTAGAGGTAGAAATTACGATGGTAATCATGATACTTATAGCGATGGAAAATTACAAGAGTATAAAGATATGCTCAATACCTTTACAAAAACACTTATAACTCAAACTAATAATGTCTATGCTCAAGCAGCTACAGATAGAGTCAATTCAGATGATTTAAAAGGTTTAAAACCTGATACTTCTTTAATGAGTTATGACAAAAATATTCAAGCAGGAAGCTTTGACATTACAATTTATGATGAAAAAGGTAATGCAGTAGCCACAAGAACTATAAAAATTGATGTTAATACTACTATAGAAGATGTCGTCAAACAAATCAATGCAGATATAGATGATAACAAAGATGGTGTTGGTGGTAATGATTTAAATGATTATTTTCAAGCTTTTTATCATTATGATGGACAAAGTGATAGTGGAAATTTCCAAATCAATGGCTTAAAAAAAGGTTATAAAATAGCTTTTAAAGACAATGGCACAAATTTCCCAGGTGCTTTAAATGTATCTTCATTTTTTAATGGTCAAGATGCAAGCAATATCAATGTAAATTCAAGCATTAGAAATGACCCAAATAGCCTAAAAGCAAGCTCAAATGGAGTTGACGGGAATAATGATGTAGCAAATGCTATGTTACAACTTCAAAATCAAAAAGTAAATTTTTATAATAAAGATGGTACAGTAGATACTATGACTTTAGATGGATATTATAGAAAATTTACAGGTCAAATTGCTTCAGATGCTGAAAGTAATAGCTTTGCACATGCAACTAATATGACAGTATTTAATACAGCTTATGCAGAATATCAATCAAAAAGTGGTGTAAATACTAATGAAGAATTAGCAGCACTCATACAATATCAAGCAAGTTATGGCGCTGCAGCTAAAATCGTAACCACCGTTGATCAAATGCTTGAAACCTTGCTTGGTTTAAAATCTTAATGCAAATTAAAGCTCTTTTAGATGAAGTAATTTTAAACAAAAACACTCAAAAAGAGCTTTTTTCTCATCCTGATCCTTTGCAAATTGCAAGTGTTTATAAAGATGAAAATATAGCCTTGCTTTGTGCTTTATTTGCTTATGGAAATGCTAAAAATATTGTAAGTTTTTTAAATAAACTTGATTTTTCCTTGCTTGAAAGAAATGATGAAGTTATTAAAAAAGAATGTAAAAATCTAAAATACCGCTTTCAAAACTCTCAAGATATAGCTCAAATTTTCATCACACTCAAACGCTTAAAAAATGAAGATAGCATAGAAAATATTTTTACCAAGGCTTATCAAAAAGATCAAGATATCACGCATGCAATAAAAACTTTCATAGAAACAATTTATAAACTTAATCCTTATAAAAGTTATGGTTATGAGTTTTTCTTTTCGAAAGAATTTCGCATTCCAAAAAGTCCTTTAAAAAGATACAATATGTATCTTAGGTGGATGGTGAGAAAAGATGAGTTAGATTTAGGTTTGTTTAAAAATATAGACAAAAAAGACTTACTCATACCCCTAGATACCCACACTCATAAAGTTTCATTAAAACTTAAGCTTTTAAAGCGTAAGATTTATGATTTTAAAAGTGTTTTAGAACTTACGCAAAATCTTAAAAAATTTGATCCACAAGATCCTATAAAATATGATTTTGCTCTTTATAGAATTGGACAAAACAAGGAAAGCTTATGGAGCTTGAATTAACTTATTATGTGATTTTATTTTTTGTTGCAGCTTTTGCAGGTTGTGTTGATGCGATTGTAGGTGGTGGTGGACTTATTACCATACCTGCTTTATTTGCTTGTGGAATTCCTCCTCATTTAGCCCTAGCTACTAATAAACTCCAAAGCACTTTTGGCTCACTCACTGCAGTTTTAGCTTATAGAAAATCTATGCATATAGAGAAGATAGCTTTAGGAATTTTATTTACTGCTATTGGTGCAGCCATTGGAACTTATGCGGTTTTATTAATAGATCAAAATGCTGTCAAAATCATTGTATTAATTTGTCTTATTTTGATCTTTTTATATACTATTTTCAAACCTGATTTAGGCCATGTACATAATAAAGCTAAAATGAGCACCACAAGTTTTCAAATCACTTTTGGTTTATTACTTGGCTTTTACGATGGCTTTTTAGGACCTGGAACAGGGTCTTTTTGGATTTTTGCTTGCGTGATATTTCTTGGTTTTAGTATGAAAAATGCAAGCATTAATACCAAAATATTAAATTTCACTAGCAATATAGTAGCCTTAGGAGTATTTTTATACTCTTATGAGGTACTTTGGAAAGTTGGTATTTTAATGGGTATAGGCCAAATTTTAGGGGCTTTTATAGGCTCAAAACTAGTCTTAAAAACACAAGGAACTTTTATCAAAAAACTCTTTTTAACTATGGTTGCTTTAACTATAGCCAAGGTTGCTTATGATTATCTTGCTTAAATTCCTTGACTAATTTGCCACATAGGTAAAAACACACCCAAGGCTAAAACTAAAATCAAACTCGCCATAAAAATTGTCATTAAAGGTTCTAAAATAACCAAAAGTCTTTGGGTGTAATTTTCTTTTTTATATTCATAAAATAAAGCAAGCTCATAAGTACTTTCATCTAACCTAGAGCTTTTTAAAGCTAAATTTAACATTCTTATCACAAAAGGATCAAAAAGCTTTATTTCGAAAAAAGCTTGAGCTAAATCAAGTCCTGATTCAAATGAAGTCTTTACAATAAGCATTTTATTTTTAAAGAATTGATTTTCTATACCTTCACAAGCAAGCTCAAAAGCTCTTTTTATATCCACCCCTGCTTTTAATAAATACGAAAAAATCAAGAAAAAACAAAATTTATCTTGATAAAATATTATTTTTCCAAAAACAGGAAAATGAAAAAGAATTTTATGAAAAAACAAAGATTTTCTAAAAGAATATAAAAGTATTATAAAAATTCCTGCGCTCAATAAAATAAATACATAAAAATGTTTAAAAAAATCTCCTACAATAAAAAGAATTTGAGTAATTTTTGGCAAATCTAATTCAAGCTGCAAAAATAAAGTTTTAAATTCAGGCAAAACCAAAATCATCAGCACAAAAAAAGCTAAAATAATACATATAAAAACGAAAAGCGGATAAGTTATAGCCTTTTTAAACTGCTTAAAACTATGAAGGTTTTTTTCTTTTAATTCAATGATAATCTCAAAAGCCTTATATAAATCCTCCTTACCATCGCAAATTTTTAAAATAGCGCATTCTCTAGAATTTAAAATATCTCTAAAAACTTCATTATAAGAACTTCCATTTTTGAGTTTATTATAAATTACACTAAATATCTTGGTTATACGCATATCATAATTTGATCTTGCAAACTCTAAAATAGCCTCTTGCAAGCTTAATCCCGCTTTTAAAACCATATATAAATCTTTAAGGATAAAAATAAGCTCTTCTTCTTTAATTTTATGTTTTATTACTCCAAAATACTCTTCAACACTAATAATATTTTCAAATGATTTTTGCGCAAGATTTCTAGCTTCATATAAATTTTTAGCTTTAATTATACATTGTTTTTGTTCTTGATTTAAAATGTAAAAAATTATAAATTTTTTCAAAAACTAATCTTTCTTAACTCATCTATACTTGTTAAACCAAGCTTAACTTTTTCCAAAGCATCCATGCCTAAAGTTAAAAAACCTTTTTTTAAAGCATAAGTTAAAATATTTTCATAATTTGCATTATTTTCTATCATACTTTTTAAATTGCGATCTAAAAATAAAAACTCAGCCACCATTAAACGCCCTTTATATCCACTATACATACACTTAGAGCAACCTTTTGCTTTATAAAGTTTTCCTTCAAAAACTTGATTTTGAAAATGAAATTTTTCATCACTAGCTTCTTTACATTCGCATAGCTTTCTTACCAAGCGTTGGGCTATGATCAAATTAAACGCATAAGCTATTAAATATTCTTTTGCACCCATGTGCTTCATTCTAAAAATAGCTTCTATAGCACCATTAGTATGCAAGGTACTCAAAACTAAATGTCCACTTAAAGAAGCTTTTAAAACTATATCCAAACTCTCATCATCTCTAATTTCACCTACCATAATCACATCAGGATCTTGCCTTAAAACCGCTCTTAAAGCTTTATGAAAATCAAAGCCGGTTTTAGAATTTAACAAAATTTGCTGAGCATGTTTAAGTTTGTATTCTATAGGATCTTCCAGAGTAATAATTTTTTTATTTTGATCAATCTCGCTTAAAATAGCATGCATAAAAGTGCTTTTACCACTTCCTGTTGGTCCACAAAATAAAATCAAACCATAGGGTGCATTCATATATGTTTTTAACGAATTTAAATTTTCTTCTTTAATAAAAAGTCTATCAAGTTTTAAAACATGCTCATCTTGTTTCAAAATCCTAAGCACTGCACTTTGTCCAAACAACAAAGGCATGATTGAAACTCTAAAATCATATTTTTGCTCTAAAATAATCTTAGAAAAACTCCCATCTTGAGCTTGTCTTTGCTCAGCTACATTAAGCAAGGCAATGATTTTTATATGCATTAATAAAGCCTGATAAGAACCTGCATCAAGACTATGGATATATTTTAATTCTCCATCTATTCTAAATCTTATCAAAACTTCATTTTCCAAAGGCTCCAAATGAATATCACTTGCTCTTAAAAAACAAGCATAAGTTAAAATTAAATTCAAAAACTGCTCTAATAAAAACTCATCTTTATTTTCATCACTTGTCAAATTAAGCTCTAATTTATCAAGATAGTTTTGAAAACAAATTAAAAATTTAATTCTTTCTAACAAGAATTTAAATTGTGTAAAGTCACAAAGAAAAATTTTAATCATCTTTAGGCGGTATAAATTTTGTATTTTTTCTAAAATATTCTCATCTAAAGGTTTAGAAGAAGCTATATGAATATTTTCATCATCTTCATAAAAACAAAAAATGTTATATTGCTCTATTAAAGAAAAAGGTAAAACATGAAGATACTTTTCTATTTTAAGAGATTGATCTAAATCTAAAATTTCTAATTTATACTCTAAAGCCAATTCTTGTAAAGTAAATTTATCTAAAGTTTTTATTGCTTTTGTGTCATTCAAAATAACTTCCTAAAAGTTTTTCATACTCTTCTTTAGCTCTTAAAGCATCTTCATGTTTTCCAAGTTTTAATTTAGCATTAATAAAAACCAGCCATGCTTCTTTTTCTAACAACTCAAATTCATTTGCCTCAACAGCCCAAAAGATAGCCTTTTGATAATCTTTGATTTGATAGAAATACTTAGCTAAATTTAAAGCATTTTCATAACTTGGGTGATTAATAAATTTTTCATAGAATACATTTTGCTCAAAACTTTCATTTTGAATATTTATTGCATTTAAAAAAGACAAACAAATTAAAAAATTAAAACATATCATCTTCATGTTCAAAACCTAATTCTTTTAAACTTAATACTTTTTTATCAGCTCTTATTAGACTTGGCTTGATAATAAAAACTATTTCGCTAATATCTTCTAAATTTTGCTTTCCTTGAAATAATACTCCAAAAAGCGGTATTTTAGATAAAGCACTTACTTCATTATGATTACTAATCGTATTTTTACTAATCAATCCACCTAAAATTAAAGTTTGTCCATCATCAACTTCAACTACAGTAGAAAGCTTTTTTTGTATGGTATCTGGTGCTATATTTCTTGGTTTATTTTGCCTATAATTATCAACACTATATTTAAAATCACTCAAACTAGGATTAATTCTAAGCATAATTTTGTGATCATCTGAAATTTCAGGCAAAATATTTAGTAAAATTCCTACAAAAATAGAATAATTATTATAAGTTTCACTAATGGTCGTACCATTTTCAGTACCCTTAGAACTTTCTTTTACTTGATAATTAATCGTATCGCCTATGGATATAATAGCTTGTTGATTATTAAGTGCCATGAGCTTGGGATTTGAAAGCACAGTGGTTTTGCCATTTTCTTGTAATAAATTTAAAATAGCCTTAGTTTCAACATTGGCTTTAAGATTGATATTTCTAACACCACCTTTATTGATTATAAAATCATTATCATCACCATTAAGTTTAAAAGCGAGCTCTTGCCAGTTAATCCCGCTTGAATGGCTTTTATTTAAATGCACTGCAACTATACTTACATCAATTAAAACTTGCTTTTTAAGTCTTTTATTTAAATCTTTTAAATATTTTTCAACTCTTGCAAGCTCATACAAAGTAGCATTTAAAGTAATAATCCCTGCATTAGTATTAACAATAGGCTTAGTTGTATTTTATCTAATAAAGCTTGTATTTCTTCTGAAATTTTTTCCCAAAAATCAAATTTATCTGTGCTAATAACTAGATTATCTGCTTCTTTGGTACTATCATAATCACCTTGTTTAGGTCTTGAATCCACTGAAGCTTTAGTAATACTTTGTCCTTCTCTAATAGAGCTTATATAATGCACTTTAAAAGTTTTAACTTGTCTTCCATAAATTTTTAAAATATTTTTTTCATACTCATAAGCAAGATTATTTTCCTTTAATAAAAGTTTAAAAATTTCTCTTAAAGACATTTTTCTTATGTGTAAATAATTTTGAGTATGATTTAACTTTTCTCTAGCTAATAAATCTTTTATTATAATGCTAAAACCACATTCTCTACCAAGTTCATTTAAAATTTCAATCAAAGAAGTTTTATTTTCTACGCTTATATCAAAAAAGCGTTGATGACACTGTGAAGCAAAAACATTTGTAAAAGTTAAAATACTAATAAATAAAAATATTATTTTTTTCATACAATTTTAAAACCATGATTTTTTCTTCCTTTATCAATATAACTTGAGAATTTTTTATCTCAACAATTTTAAAACCTTCAATATCATCATTTAAAGCATACCATTTATCATTAATCTTAACTTTATTAGAAACAATAGCTTGCAAAGAAAAATCAGATTTTATATTTGTAGTTTTTTGAAAAAAAGGATCTTGAACCAAAGAAAAATCAATATCATTACAGCTTTGATTCAAAAATGGGTACTTAGCGCCAAAAGCACTAAGTACCCATAAACTCACAAGTAAAAATCGAAGCAAATTTTAGTTTTCATTACTAAAGTCAGCACTTGCTAAGCGTTTAAGTTGTCTATAACGGCGTTGTGCTTCTGCTTTATTTTTTTCAAACAATTCTTTTGCTTGCTCAGGATTTGATTTTTTAAGTGAACTATAACGTACTTCATTCATTAAAAAGCTTTCATATAAATCCCAATCAGGCTCTTTAGAAGAAATTGTTAAAGGATTTTTACCTTCAGCTTCTAAACGCGGATCATAAATATAAGTTGGCCAATATCCACATTTTGTAGCAAGTTCTGCTTGATTTCCTGAATTTCCAAGTCCACCTTTAATACCATGAGCTATACAAGGAGAATAAGCGATAATCAAAGAAGGCCCATCATAAGCTTCTGCTGCTATTATTGCTTTTAACAATTGCGCATAATTTGCATTAGAATTTACTTGAGCTACAAAAATATAACCATAAGTCATAGCAATTTGACCTAGATCTTTTTTCTGTACTGGCTTACCTGCTGCAGCAAACTGCGCTACTGAACCTGTTCTTGAAGATTTTGAACTTTGACCACCTGTATTTGAATAAACTTCAGTATCAAGCACTAAAATGTTAACATTTTCACCACTTGCTAAAACATGATCAAGCCCACCATAACCTATATCATAAGCCCAACCATCACCACCAAAAATCCAATGTGATTTTTTACTCAAATAGCTTTTAAGCTCCAAAATATCATTTACAGTTTTAATCTGTTTATTTTCTTCTAATAATGGAACTAATTTATCTCTTAGTTCTAAAGAAGCTTTAGAATCTTCTTTATTTGCAATCCATTCTTTATATAATGCAGAAAGTGCATTAGGAACTTCTTGCATACTTTCACTCATGATTTGCTCTATTTTATGTCTTGTTGTTTCAGTTGCTATTTTCATACCAAGACCAAATTCAGCATTATCTTCAAATAAAGAATTACCCCAAGCAGGCCCATGACCATTTTTATTACTTTTTCTATATGGAGTTGAAGGAGCTGAACCACCATAAATAGAACTACAACCCGTTGCATTAGCAATAATCATTCTTTCACCAAATAATCTAGTAATTAAAGTGATATAAGGAGTTTCCCCGCACCCTGGACATGCACCATGGAATTCAAATAAAGGTTGTGCAAATTGAATACCTTTTGCATTTTCTCTATTTAAGATATTATCTTTATAGCTTACTTTTTTGAATAAATAATCTGCATTTTCTTGCTCACCATGATCAAGCTCTTCGCCTAGTGGCACCATTACTAAAGATTTTTCTTTAGTAGGACACTCATGCACACAAAGCTCACAACCTGTACAATCAAGTGGTGAAACTTGAATTTTGAAATTTAATTTTTGCTCTTTTACACCTTTTGCATTTAAGCTATGTTCTTTTACACCTACTGGAGCTTTTTCTAATTCTTTTTCATCTATTAAAAATGGTCTAATAACTGCATGTGGACATACTGAAGCACATTGATTACACTGAATACAATTAGTTTCTATCCATCTTGGCACCATAACACCAACGCCTCTTTTTTCATACTCAGTAGTACCATGCTCAAAACTACCATCTTCATAGCCCAAAAATGCCGAAACTGGTAAATCATCACCCTTAGCCGCATTCATAGGTTTTGCGATTTTTTCAACAAACTCAGTGCCTTTATAAGCTATAGTTTCTTCTTTTGCTTCATCGGCTAAATTTACCCAAGAAGGATCAATATCAACTTTTACAAGTCCATCTGCACCTACATCAATAGCTTTATAATTCATCTCAACTATAGCATCACCTTTTTTGCTATATGATTTATAAGCTAATTCTTTCATATATTTTTGTGCATCTTCAAAAGGAATGATATTAGCAAGCTTGAAAAACGCTGATTGCATAATTGTATTTGTTCTACTACCTAGTCCTATTTCCCTAGCAAGTTTTGTAGCATTAATGATATAAAAATTAATTTCTTTTTGCGCCAAAACTCTTTTTACTGCATTTGGAATTTTTTTAATAGTCTCTTGCGCACTCCAAATACTATTTAAAAGGAAAGTTCCACCTTTTCTAATACCTGCTAAAACATCATAAATTTCTAAATATGCAGCCACTGAACACGCTACAAAATGCGGTGTAGAAACTAAATAAGTTGAAGTGATAGGTTTTTTAGAAAATCTTAAATGGCTTCTTGTATAACCACCTGATTTTTTAGAATCATATGCAAAATAAGCTTGTGCATAAAAGTCTGTTTTATCCCCTATAATTTTAATAGAGTTTTTATTTGCTCCTACAGTACCATCAGCACCAAGTCCATAGAATAAGCACTCTATAGTACTTTCATCGCCTAAAGAAATTTTTTCTCCCACAGGCAATGAAGTAAAGGTTACATCATCATTAATTCCTATAGTAAAACCATCTTTTGGATTTGCTTGATTTAGATTTTCAAAAACTGCTATTAACTGAGCAGGATCAACATCTTTTGAAGAAAGCCCGTATCTACCACCAACGATTAAAGGTGCTTTTTCTTTTCCATAATATGCACTTTTTAAATCCAAATAAAGTGGCTCACCTAAACTTCCTGGCTCTTTAGTTCTATCTAAAACAGCTATTTTTTCAACACTTTGAGGCATTACATCAAATAAATATTTTAAACTAAACGGTCTATATAAATGAACTTTTAAAACCCCTACTTTTTCGCCTTTACTGTTTAGATGATCTACAACTTCTTTTAAAGCTTCGGTTACTGAACCCATTGCTACTACAATGCGTGTTGCATTTTTATCCCCATAATACACAAAAGGCTTGTATTCCCTTCCTGTGATTTTTGAAATTTCTTGCATATATTCATTAACAATATCAGGAATAGCTTCATAGTATTTATTTGCCAACTCTCTTGTTTGAAAATAAATATCATCATTTTGAGCCGTGCCTCTTGTTTTTGGATTTTCTGGATTTAGACAGGAATTTCTGAATTCTAACAAAGCCTCACGGTCAAGCAAACGATCAAAATGCGCATAATCCATTACTTCGATTTTTTGAATTTCATGGCTTGTTCTAAAACCATCAAAAAAATGCATAAAAGGCACTCTACCTTTAATAGCTGCTAGATGCGCAACACCTGCTAAATCCATACTTTCTTGCACAGAGTGTGAACAAAGCATAGCAAAGCCTGTTTGTCTTGCAGCATAAACATCTTGATGATCTCCAAAAATAGATAATGCTTGAGAAGCTAAAGCCCTAGCTGCCACATGGATAACCCCAGGTAAAAGCTGACCTGCGATTTTATACATATTTGGTATTTTTAATAAAAGCCCTTGAGATGCTGTATAGGTAGTAGTTAAAGCGCCTGCTTGTAAAGAACCATGAACTGTCCCTGCTGCTCCTGCTTCACTTTGCATTTCTACAACTTTAACCGGTACTCCAAAAAGATTTTTTTTACCCTGAGAAGCCCATATGTCAGTATAATCTGCCATAGGAGAGCTTGGGGTAATAGGATAAATTCCAGCAACCTCTGTGAATGCATAGGCAGCATAAGCTGCCGCTTCGTTACCATCCATCGTTTTCATTATTTTACTCATTTAATTATCCTTATAATTAAAATAATTACTTAAAATCAATAGCTACTTTATCTTTAATTATCTTAAACAATGATAAAAAATTTTTATATTTAGATATATAAAGCTTGAATGTGAAGTTATCGGATATTTTTTATATGTTTTATAGCCTCATAGGTGTTTTCAAAAAGTGGAATTTTAAATTTAGCTAAGCTTTCTCTGCTTTCATAACCACTACTTACTGCTATGGGTTTAATACCTGCATTACAAGCTGCTTGAATATCTAAATGAGTATCTCCGATCATAAATGCATTTTCTTTGCTTTTAGATAATTTTTCTAAAGCTAATAAAATAGGTTCAGCATTTGGTTTTGGGTAAGTCACATCATCTCTACCTATGATAACTTTAAAGTATTTTCCTATACCCAAATGATCAAGCAAAGGTTTGGAAAATTTAGAGCTTTTAGTTGTTACAACAGCTAAATCAGCAAATAAACTAGCCTCGCATACACTTTCTTTTGCCAAAGAAAGCAAAGAAGTTTGTTCTATATAGATTTTTTGATATACACTTCTATAAGCATTAATATACTCACTTGTTTTTTCTTTTGGCACTCCAAGTTTTTCAAAAGCTACATCTAAAGGAAAGCCTATTAAAGCTTTAATGGCTTCATGATCTCTTAAAGGCTCACCAAAAGCTTTAAAAGCAGCATCGAAACCATCTAAAATGGCACTTGTAGAGTCTATCAAAGTGCCATCTAAGTCAAATAAAATCGTCTTTTTCAACAAAGCTTATTCTTTAATGAAAAATTTTGCTTCCACACGTCTATTTTGCGCACGGCCTTCTTTAGTATCATTGCTTGCTTTTGGCTTATCAAAACCATAGCCTTTAGTTGCAATTTTTTCTTTAGTGACACCTATTTTTTCAAGTTCTTTTGCAACCGCTTTAGCGCGCTCTAATGATAATTTTTGATTATAAGCTTTAGGGCCTATGTTATCTGTATGACCTTCTAAAATAGTATAATATTGAGGATTTTCCTCTAAAACCTTACCTACTTCTTGAATTTTTTGCGCAAACTCAGGATTTATATCAGTCTGATCAAATCCAAAATGCCCTTCAAGTGCTATTGTTTTTTCACAACCTATATGATCAAGCAAAGCACCTTTTCTTGGTTCTGGACATGATTTATCAATTTGTATTATTTGTGGTTTTTCTTCGATTTGTTTAGTTGTGGTTTGAGAAATTTTTGGAGCTTTATTGCCAAAATAAAAACTCAAACCAACACTAGAAATCAGATTATGCTCACCATTATTGAATTTAATTTGATCTCTTGCTTCAAGTCTTAAAGCCAAATCTTCTCCAAGTGCAAATTTAAAACCCGCACCATATTGAGCAAACATACCACTTTTATTTTCATAAGCTCCATGGCTTAAATACTCATAACCTGTTCCTAACAAACCATATAAATATACATGATTAGCTAAATCAATTCCTTTAATAGCATTTATATAAAACCTTGAAACACTAGTATCTGTGTGTGTATTATCGTTTGGATTATTGTATTTTGCATTATCATAATATTCTAAACCAAGCTCAGCTTGATCTATCCATAAATCATCATAATGATAACCAAATCTTAAACCCACTCCGCCATAATTTTTAAGATCTAAATTTCCTTCTGGTATTGTATAATTAAAAGTTGGAGTGATTTCTATTTTACTAGTGTCAAAAGCAAATAAAGCACTAGCTAAACTAACTAAGCTTATAATTTTTTTCATAAACTATCCTTAAAAATTAAAATAAATGGGATATATTATATAAAAAGAATATTAAAATAAAATAAGCCCCTTTGGGTAAGGGGCTTAAATTTACTACAAAAAGGAGGTTTCCCTGATCGGACTTTGAAATTATAAAAGTTTATTCTAAACAAAAAATCCTTTGATTTTAAACAAAATAAAAATATATAAAAAAATGTGATTTTAAAAATGAAAGAGAGAATGGATCCAAAAAATGGATCCAAAAAATTAACGTTTAGAGAATTGTGGGCTTCTTCTTGCTTTTCTGCGACCGTATTTTTTACGCTCAACAGTTCTGCTATCTCTAGTAAGAAGTCCTTTTGGTTTTAATAATGCTCTAAAATCTGCATCCATAGCAGCTAAAGCTCTTGAAATACCATGTCTTAAAGCTTCAGCTTGAGCGCTGTAGCCACCGCCTAAAGTTGTTGCTTTAATGTCCATAGAAGTTTCTTGTTTAGTTACTAATAAAGGCTGAACTACTTTTAATTTTATAGCTTCATGTCCGCCAAGCCAAGTGTTTAAATCCATACCATTAACGATGATTTTACCACTACCAGCTTTTACCCAAACTTTAGCTACAGCGGTTTTTCTTTTACCTGTTGCGTATGTTGTTGCCATGATTATTTTCCTTTATTAGCAATTTGAGCAGTATGAGGGTGTTCGCTACCTGCATAAATTTTTAATTTTTTAAGCATAGCTCTACCTAGGTTTGTTTTAGGTAGCATACCACGAACTGCTAATTTATATAATTTAACTGGATTTTTTTCTAATAAATCACCAAATTTTTCACTTTTTACGCTTCCAAAATACCCTGAATGTCTGTGGTATAGTTTATCTTCTGCTTTATTTGCACCTGTGAAAACTGCTTTAGAAGCATTGATAATGATCACATAATCTCCACAATCAACATTTGGAGTATAGCAAGGTTTATTTTTACCTCTTAAAATAGTCGCTACTTCTGTTAAAAGACGACCAAAACGCTTTCCTTCAGCGTCTAAAACGATCCATTCGCGTTTTACTTCGTTTGGCTTTGTTATCTTTGTCATCATCTTACCTTTGCCAAAAATTTTTTAAAAATGAGATTATAATTATTTTAGCTTAATTAATACTTAATTTAAGAATATTTAAAGCTTTTGTTGTCCTAAAACCCAAAAATACATATCCATAATTTTCATATCCGGATAATATATATTTTCACTGAATTTTAATTTTATTTTTGGAAATTCAAAGCTACTTTTACATCTATCTATCAAGTCCATAATTCCCATATAACTATCTTCACAATATTGTATCGGTATCTTATTGTTGTTTATATTATACTTTTTTAACCCATTTACAAAAAATCTATCATAAGCAGGGGTGCAGCCAAAAATTCCTAATAAAATTTTTGTGATCAGTGTATTGCTAATTTTATTTTTATTATTTTTATCTTCTTCATTATTCTCATTTTCTTTATTATTTTTATAGAGTAATAATTTTTCTTCTATAATTTCATTTGCTTTGATTATTTGACTCCAATCACGCTTATCCCATAAATTAATATCTAACAGCTCTTTTAGCATTGTTTTATATATTTGATAATCATAATGCAACAAAAAAGAAGAGCCTCTATACATACCCCAACTAGCTAAATAAAAAGATAACATCAAAGAAGCATAATCATAATCTACATCGCCCTTATTGATATAAAAATACCCATAACAATGCTCCCAAGATAAATATCGATGATTATTTATTTTTTTATTTTATTGTGAAAAGATAAAACATTATTACAAAATTGTTCTTTATCTATACTACACATACATTACCTCCACTTTATCCTTTAAAATATACACCAAAAAAGCCTTAGTGGAAGTCTTGGCTAAGATTTTTTCTATGGCTTCTTTGTAAAGTAAAACTTGCTTTTTATGTTCGTTTAAATTTAAGCCTGTTTTATAGTCTATAATGATAGCTTCATTATCATCAAATGCAAGCATATCAAGTTGTTTTTGCTCACCTTTATAAGTGATGATTTGCTCTTTTAGTAGCTTTTTACCCACTAAAAGCGCGTTAAAGCTCTCATCTTTTAAAAGCATAGTAAGTCTTTTAAAAAGCTCATTAAAAGCTTCATCATCTAAGTAAAAACGATATTTTTTATACACCATTTGCTTGCAAAATTCAAAATTACTTTTAGTGTTAAAATCAAAATATTGCAAAAACTCATGCAAAGCCAAGCCAAAATGTATTTGCGTGCTTGAAAGATGACTTTTTGCTTTAACTTCTTGCAAATTTACCTTTTGAAATTCTTCAAAGTTTTCTATTTGTTCTAAATTTTCTAAAGGCTCTTTTGTTTTTAAAAGCTGTTCTTCTATAATGCCTATTTGCTTTTCCTCGTAGTCTTGAAAATAACTCTTAAAGGTTTTAAAACTCTCATCGTTTTTTATGATAAAAAGAGAATTTTTAGCTCTAGTAAGCGCTACATATAGACAATTTATCTCATCTTCTGCTTGAAGTTTTTCTCTTTTAGCTAAAAAGGTATTGTAATTTTCATCTTCAAGATATTTTCTAGCACTATGCCTGCATTTTACTTCCCAACCTTGCTCTAAATCATACTCAAACATTAAAGTTTCATTATCCGGAGCTTTTTTACTAAGTCTATCAAGTACGATTAAATTTTCAAATTCAAGCCCCTTAGATTTATGCACGGTCATGATACTTACTCCATCATCTTGAGCTTGCAAAGACTTTAGTTCACATGGAGCAAATAAAAAATCAAAAAAATTATCAAAAGCACTTGCATACTCTAAATATGCAATGAGATTAACATCGCTTAAATCAAGCTTTAAAACATGTACTAAGTATTTTAAAATCTCACTTACACTACGGTTTAAATCAAGCGTTATAAACTCAAGTTTTTTTTCTAAAATACTACTTGCAAAGTACAAACTAAACTCATCTTTAAGTACACAAGCCTTTGCATACTCAAAAAGCACTCTTACACTAATACAATCTATCAAAGCTACATTGCTTTGCGTATAAGCTTTAATATCATTTTCTTCAAGAAATTCTTTCATTAAAGTAGCGTCTTTGTTAATCCATACCAAAATGCAAATTTCACTAAGCTTTACGCCTTTTTCCAAAAGCTTTTGAATGATTTTTAAAACTTCTTTGCCACTTGCTTCATGCAAAGAACTTTTTGGTGGGATATGATTTTGCAAAACTTCCACATATCCACCTTCTTTAATGCTTTTTTGCAAAGTAAAGCTAGGATTTAAAAAGCTATCAAAAAATTTATCTTTAAAGACTTCATTTACATAATCAACAATGATCTTTTTACTACGATAATTAGTATCTAAATGCTCTAATTTAATTTGTGGAAAGTCTTTTAAAAGCTTATCAAAAAGCTCTTTTTTACCCCCTCTAAAACCATATATGCTTTGCTTTTTATCACCTACGTAAAAAAAGCTTCTATTTTTTTTCACTCCCTCGCCTGAAACAAGCTCAGCAATGATGGGTTTTAAAATTTGATACTGCAAAACATTAGTATCTTGAAATTCATCGATTAATAAATGAGAAATATAACCATCAAGCCTAAAATAAATCAAATCTTTGTTAGTTTCATCACTAATTAATTCATAAGTTTTTAAAGCTATATCTGAAAAAGTCAATGCATTTTGCTTGGCATTATTTTCATTTCTTGCTTCTTTAAAATGCTTCAAAAGCTTTGCAAGCATACTAATGCGATAATTTTCCATTTGAGTAAAATACTCTTTTGCGCTTTGTAAAAACTCTGCTCTTTTTTGTAAAAATTCACTATCGATGACTTTTACAAAATATTTTTTATCTAAATCACAAATAATAGGTTTAGTAAAGAAATCTTCTATGTTTTCAAATTCGAAATTTTTTTGATAGTTTTTATCTGTGCTTAAATTTCTTGCATAAGTTATAAACTCACTTAAGCTTTTTTCTAAAAAAGTTTTATTTGGAAAATGTGCATTTTGTATAGAATTTATCTCACAAGATCTTTCATACAAGCTTTCAAGATTTTGCAAAAAATCACTTTTACTTTTTGTTTGGACAATGTAATAAGCTAAAGCTCTTAATTCTTCTTCGTCTAATTTAGAAATGAAATTTTTATAACTATCTTGACTTTCTATAATGTCAAAATCACTCATAAGACCTAAATTTAAAGCAAAAGAACGAATGATTTGTGAAAAAAAGCTGTCAAAAGTGTAGATATTAAGCTTAGATCTTAAAAACTCATCTTTGTATTTTTCTCTTAAAGCTATAAGCTCATTTTTACTTTTACCTAGCATTTTCATAAGCTCATTACACTCTGCTTTATTCTCTCCATTTTCAAGCACATCAAATTCTAAAAAGGTTTTAAAAACTCTTTCTTTCATTTCGCTTGTAGCTTTATTAGTAAAAGTAAGGGCTAAAATTTCATTAATCTTAGCTCCCATTAAAACCAAAGCTACAAAACGCACACTTAATGCAAAAGTTTTTCCACTTCCTGCGCTAGCTTCCAAAGCTAAAAAAGGCTCAAAATGATAACTCAAAGCTTAAACTCCTTTTTATAAAGCATGGTATAAGGGCTGTAAGTATTGTCGTTTTTTTGATTAAAAAATTCTTTTTCCAAAGGCTCTTTAGCAAGCTCATTAAGTAAATCTTTCAGTTCTTGTACGCTCTTACTTTTAGCATTTTCATGTATGATTTTGATATTTTTAAGATCATAAAAACAAGCTTTTGTATTTAATAAGGCATTTTGACTTTCTAATAAAAACTTATAAAAAGCAAGTTGATAAGACTTTTCATCTGCCTTGCCACTTTTATAATCTATAATCAATCTTTCATTGCCATTATTATCTACTCTATCTAAAAAGCCTATGGCGTGAATTTTCACTCCATTTTCTGTGATAAATTCTTTTCTTGGTGGATTAAATTCACATTTTTCTACCACATAACCTTGCTTAAAATGCTCATTTTCAAGTGTTTGAAATTCTTTAAATATAGTTTGTATTAAAGCTAAATTTAGCGCATCAACTCGGTATTGTTTAATGCTTTTTACCACTTGCATAAAAACTTCATAATCAAAATGATTTTTAGATTTTTGTGTATAATAAAGCTCTAAAGCCTTATGGATAAAACTCCCCAACTCATTTGCTCTAAGTGTATCATCTAAAGTCTTTGGCTCTTTTAATCTTAAAACATATTTATAATAATAATCCAAACCATAATGCACAAGAAGATGAAATCTTGAAAAAAAAAGATCACTTTGAAAATAATCGTGTTTTGCTTTAATACTTACAATAGGTTCAAGGTTAAAAGTACATGGATAAGTTTGAAAATATTTCACATAAGCATTATTACTATAAGTCTTATCTTCATAAAGTGGAAGTTCAAGTTCATTTAAAAATCTTGATTTGATTTTTTCTTCATTTTCCACATAAGAAATTCCAACTAATTTTGCCTTGGCTATTAAAGTATAATAATAATGTCTTTGTAAATTTTCTCTTTGAGCATGAGTGATAAGTCCTGCTTTTTTACGAATTTCATTATTTAAAAATAACTCGCTTGAAACTCTTTTTGGGATAAACTCATCATTAAAATCAACTATAATTACCCCATCATATCTAAGTCCCCTACTTTCTAAAAGTCCCATTACAGTAACTTCACCACCACCAACACTGCTTAATTTTATACCATCAATTTGCATAAAAAATAATTCTAAAATTTGCATAAAGCTTAACTTGTGTGTTTTTATAAGCTCTTTGATAAAAATAAGCTCTTGAAGTATATAATTTTTTAATTCTTCATCACTATCTTCTAGCAAATTAAAAATAAAATTCTCAAAAAAATCATAAGAAATATTTTCATCAAAAAGCTTTTTAAACTCTGCAAAATCAACGTTAGAAGAAAAAAAATGTAAATTGCACAAATGTTTATTTAAATTACACCTTTCATAAAAATCTTCATTTTCTTCATACTCAAACTCATCATCTTTAGCACTTTCATACAAAGACTTTAGTCTATGATAAAAAAGTGTGTTTTTAATACTCTCTCCACTTGCATAGTTTAAAACATTGTTTTTATCATAAAGTCTTAAAATATCTACAAAATTCTCATCAGGAGTAATCACTACAATATCTTTTGCACTTATACCGGATTTTAAAAAAGAATTAATTTTTTCAAAAACAAAAGCAGCTTGTAAAGATCTTAAGTGAAAACTTTTATAACTAATCTTACTTTCTTTAAAAAAGTACTCTTCTTTTAAAATTGTTTTTTGATTTACATCAAACAAATAAGCATGATTTTCTTTAAGAGAAAGTCCTTGTAAAAAGCTAAGAGTATTTAAAAAATCTTTATTAAATTTAGTACAATTAAACTGTACTTTAAGAGGAAGTATTTCCTTAACTTTTAACAAAAGCTCTACTTCAAAAGCATTTAAAAAACCTTGAAAATCAAAAATAATCTCATCATAATTTTTTAAAAAATCATTATTAATTTCATAATCTAGCGGCAAAGAAATATCATCATATAAATTTTGTTCTTTTAATAAAGCAAGATAATTTTTAAAAAGCTCTTCTAAAATTTGCAAATGCTCATCATACTGAGCATAAGCATCATGAAATTTTAATGAGTTAATATCTTTTTTTTCTAAACTAAGCTCTTTAAAGAAACTAAATAAATAAGCATTATTCTTTAAGAAAGCAAAAAAATTACTCGGTATTTTTAAACTTTGCTCTAAATTTTTAGTTTGCTCGCAAGCCTTTTTCATCAAAAGCAAACATTCATAATGAGTTGCTTGAAAATATGGAGAAAAAACTAATTTTTGCATAAATTCGGCTATACTCATAGCCGGTTCTACTAAACTATCAATCTGTAGTTTTTTCTCATAATACTTTCTTAAAGCTCTTAGTGAGCTAAATACAAAAAGCTTCATTATTTAGTTTGTAAAAAGAATTTAAAAAATCCTACACTATTTTCATCTTGAGTGATTTTTAAAAGTATTTGCCAAACACCTTTTTCTTTGATATTAAAATCAAACACCAAATCACTTCCTTCTAATCTGGCTTGCAAATTCTCATCATTTACATTTGTATGTGGACGCGAAAGTAAAGTTTGAATTTGAAGTTTATTTAAGTCATAATCTTTTAAATTTTCAATTGCAATCCTAAGTTTATTTTGCCCTTCATTGATATAATAAACTTGATTTTTCTTATGCACAAAGCTTTCTTTGTCTTTAATGCTTAGTTTAAAATTTTCATCAAAAATCTTTTGTCTGTTTTGAATTTCATTATAATTTAACTCTACATTTTGATAAGAATCAAAATAAAAATTATCTTCGTACACAGGCGCCTTGCTTGCAACAAAAATCGTAACAATACAAGCTATAACAATAAGCCCTAAAGAAATCAAAATACCATAAGGCCAAAATGTTTTTTGATTTTGCATTTATCTTCTCCTTTTGATTTTTCTTTGAACTAGCATTAAAATCGCAACACACAAAAATCCATAAATTAAAATTCTCATGATATTTAAAGTATCACGATTTGAATTTCCATAAAAAGGCTTTATATTAAAATGATTTGCCACTTGATCAGCAATATCTGCATAACCATTTAAAATAGCAGCGTTATAAATGTCTTTTTGTTTAGGATTTGCAAGTATAGGTAAAATCGTTCCTTTTTCAGGATAAGGACTTAAGACACCTTCTTTATCAAAATACTTCATAGCATCATCACTTGCAAGTATATCTACCTTATGCGAAGCTTTAGAAAATACAAGTAAAATATATGGCTTGCTCAAATTAGCTTCATAGCTTTTTAAGCTTTCAAAGTCTTTTTTATCGCTTAATGCCAAAGCGATATTTACTCCAGTTAACTCACGAATTTGTTTAGAACTTGAAGTGATATTTTGCTCTATTGCAGTGTTTAAGATGTTATCATTTAACAATATTTCAGCATATAAAAAATTAGCAAAACAAATAAAAATGGCGGTTAAAAAACCGCCTTTAAATGTATTTTTCATCCTATAAAAAGATGATTTACAGTTAAAACTGACCAAGCAGTAATTCCTGCTGCTACAACTAAGCCAGCTATGATTAAGTATTCAAGAACTTTTGCCATGATCATTCCTTTATGATGATATGTTCTTCTCTTTTAGAGTCAAACATTTTAATTTGCTCTGCATTTTCTAATTTATAAGGTTTTTGCATTACATCTTGTTGTGCTTTTAAACCCCAAATAGTAAGTCCAGCTAAAATTGATAACAATAAAACAGTTGCTATTAACATTCCACTAACACCTGAAAGTGAAAATACACATCTATTTGAATTTTCCATTATTCACCCCTTGAAAGAGAAATTGTATATTCGCCAACTGCTTCTTTTTGAAGCTCGTTTAATAAACCATTATTAAAATGAGGCATTACACCTATACTACCTGCTTTACCACGATTTAAAACTTCTACCACAAATTCAGCACTACCATATTTTGTTAAATCTGGAGCTACTAACTGACCATCAATAGTTCCTTTTCCATCTTCACCATGACATACTGCACAAGTTACAAAAAGTTCTTTTCCTTTTGCTACAAGCTGAGGATTTTCAGTTTTTTTAATCACTGAAATTTCAGAAGCAACATAAGCTGCAATTGCAGGAATATCAGCTTCATCTATACCATTATCCGCTGCGCTTAACATCTCGCCCATAGGATAATTCATACCTTTAGAACCTTTAGTAATTACTTCTATAAGTCCTTCTTCTGAGCCCCAAATATTAAGATTTTGTGCTTTTCCATTGATACCATCACCAGTAATTCCATGACAAGAAGAACATTGAACCAAGAAAATATTTTTACCCATTTCTTGTTTATCTTGTGCACTTAAATTTGCAAATTTCTGCGCAAATTTTTCATTATGTGCTTGTACTTCTTTATTATACTCACCAATTTGAGAATAGCTATTTAAAGGATATCCCCAAAGAAAATACCATATACACCATACTATAGCTAAGAAAAATACAACAGCCCAACCAAGTGGTATAGGATTTTTAAACTCACCTATACCATCCCAACTATGCTCGCTTAGCTCACCTTGGCTTTTTTCTTCTTTCATACTTTTAAATAATTTTCCTACCACAACAAGTGTAATCAAGATGATAAGAATTGCTCCAATAAAAGATAATAAATTAACATTATCTTGTAAGTTCAACCATTGCATTAAGCACTCCTTTTATTTTGCTCTAAAACACGATCGCTGATTTCATCATGCAATGCTAAATCAGCATATTTTTCATAGTTTCTTCTACCTGTTTTTTCAGATCTATATAAATGAAACCAATAAGAATACAAAACTACCACTAAAAACACTACAAGAGCAAAAAAACCATAAGCTTGTAGCTCTCTTATTAGTTCTAAATCCATAGTTTTTCCTATTTTAAGCTATTAAGATACGCGATTAAAGCTACAATCTCTCTAATTTCGCCTCTAGCAAACGCATCTTTAACATCTTGATTTTTCATTTGATCTACTATAGCTTGAGCTTCTGCTTTAACTTCTGCTTGAGCCTCTTCCCAAGTACCAAGTTTTGTACCATTTTCAACATCATAAGGCACATTGAAAACTTTTTTTACAGTTAGCGCTTCTGCATAAGCTGTTTCTATGTTTGCATTATTGCTAAACATATGTTTATAAGCTGGCATAATAGAACCAGGAACGACTGAAACTGGATCCCACATATGATTTTCATGCCAATCTGTAGTTCTAAAATTACCTATACGCAATAAATCAGGTCCGGTTCTTTTTGAACCCCATAAAAATGGTCTATCATAAGCATATTCACCACTAACTGAATACATACCATAACGATCTGTTTCTGATTTAAAAGGACGAATAAGTTGTGAATGACACGCATTACAACTTTCTTTAATATAAGCATGGCGTCCTGCAAGTTGTAAAACCGTATAAGGCTTTTTACCTTCAATTGGTCTTGCATTTTGAGCAAAATCAGGTAAAACCTCTACAATACCTGCATACGCAATTACAATAAATACCGCTACAGCAAAAAAGAATGGATTTTTTTCTAACCAACTAAACATATTTTTCCTCCTTATGCTGCCATAGGTGAAGCACTTTTTGGTTCTTTATCAAGTACTCTACCCACTGCGATTGATTTGTAAATATTATAAACAAACATGAAAAATCCTACTAAGTATAACAAGCCACCCACAGCTCTAATCCAATAGTAAGGAATAATAGCTTCAACAGTATCGATGAAAGTATAAAGTAAGTTACCATACTCATCTGTAGCTCTCCACATCATACCTTGAGTAATACCTGCTATCCACATAGAACTAAAGTACAATACTATACCTGTGGTTTGAATCCAAAATTGAGCTTCCATTAATGATTTGCTATATAACTCTCTTTTAAACATTCTAGGTACCATGTGATAAAGTGCAGCCATGGTCATAAAGCCAACCCAACCTAAAGTACCATCATGAACATGTCCTGGAATCCAATCTGTAAAGTGCGCTAATGCATTAACTGATTTAATAGAAAGAATAGGACCTTCCAAAGTTGAGAACATGTAGAAAGTTGAAGCTAAAATCATAAATTTGATTAATGGGCTTTCTCTTAATTGACTCCACTCACCTTTCATAGTAAGTAAGATATTAATTGCTGAACCCCAAGAAGGTAAAATAAGCACAATTGAAAAAACTGAACCCATAGTTTGCATCCAATCAGGTACGGTAGAATAAATCAAGTGGTGTCCACCTGCCCATAGATAAACAAACATTAAGCCCCAAAATGCAAATAAAGACAATTTATAAGAGAAAATTGGTTGACCGCTTTCTTTTGGCAAGAAATAATAAATTTGAGCAATAATACCAACAGTGAATACAAATGCAACAGCATTGTGTCCATACCACCATTGAACTAACGCATCATTTGTTCCTGCATACATAGAAACACTATGCCACCAATCGCCCATTCCACTTACAAAGTATGTTGGTACAGCCATATTATTAAATAGATAAAGCATTGCTATACCTAAAAAAGTAGCTATATAATACCAAAGTGAAACGTATAAAGTTTTTTCACGGCGAATTCCAATAAGTCCAAAAATGCTTACACCCCATAAAACCCAAACTAAAACTACCAATATATCAAGTGGCCATTCAAGCTCTGCGTATTCTTTTGAAGTACTAACACCTGCAAACAAAGTAATAACAGCTATAATCATAGTAATCATATAAAGCCAAAAATGTAATTTACCAACAAACATTAAAAAGCTTGATTCTGCCATACTAACTTTTAGCACGCGTTGACCAATATAATACCAAGTAGCCCAAATTCCTGAGAGCATAAAACCAAAAATTACACCTGAAGTGTGCAATGGTCTAAGTCTTGAAAAAGTACCATACTCACCGGCTAAATAGTTTAAATCCGGATAAGCCATTTGAAAGGCAATAAGCGTTCCAATAGCCATACCAATAACACCAAACAATAAGGTAGCAAACATAAAATATTTAGCAACCGTATAGTCATAGTTTAATGCATTTCCTGGGTGCATTTCCTCTCCTTAATTTTTTTTCTGCAAATATGCAATCTTTATATTATATGATATTTAATATCTTTTTTAGCTTAAATTATGTCTAATTATTTATTATTTATTAATAAATAATAATGTTATCGCGTGAGCATAAAACCAGTATAAGAAAAATACATACCGTAAAAAAAGATTAAAATATAAGAAATCAAACTAGCTATTTTTTGAAATTTTTCATTTAGTGTTTTAGAAAAATAAGCAAAAAATATCAAAGCAGGTAAGGTTGAAAGTCCAAAAATAAGCATAATTAATGCCGCTAAATAGACATTTTGCATACTCATACCAAAGGCTATATAAAAATACACCAATCCACAAGGCACAAAACCATTTAAAAATCCCAAAAAAAGAGTACTTTTTAAAGACTTGTTTTGAATTAATCTTGAAATATTTTTTTTAATGACACAATCAAAAATTAAAGAGCTTTCAAAAAAAGCTAAAAATTTTCCTTTAAAAATTAAAGCAAAAGCTAAAACTACCATAAAAATCCCGATAGCAAAAAGCATTATACCTTTTGCAAATTCACTAAAATAAAATAAATTTCCAAAAAATCCAAAAAACACGCCTAAACAAACATAAGCAAAAATTCTAGATAAATGATAAGAAAAGATTAAAAGAGAAAAAGGAAGTTTTATTTGCTTTGAAAGCTGAGTATAAGCTAAAACAAAACCTCCGCACATTCCATAACAATGTCCAAAGCTAGAAAGAAAAGCTATACTCACTAAAGCAATGAAATCTAAATTCACAAAAGCTCTAAAAATTCTTTAAAGATATACTTGCTCTCATGTGGCCCTGATGAGCTTTCTGGATGGTGTTGTACTGATATAATAGGATAGTTTTTATATCTTACACCCTCTACATTATCACCAAATAAATTTCTATGAGTAATAGTTGCAACCTCTGCTATTTCTTCAGGAACATTATAGTTGTGATTTTGTGCTGTAATTTCTACTGTATTATTTGTAAGATTGATTACTGGATGATTTGCACCATGTTGACCAAATTTCATCTTATAAGTTTCATAACCAAAAGCATTACTTAAAAGTTGGTGGCCTAAACAAATACCTAGCATAGGAATTTTTGCTTCTGCTAATTTTTTTATCTCTGCAATTTCATCTTTTAAAATTTTTGGCTCACCTGGTCCATTTGATAAAAATACCCCATGAATTACACCTTTTTGATATAAATCAATCAAATCTTTTGCTTTTGTATTATAAGGAAAAACTTCTACTTCAAGTCCTACACTTACAAGTTCATTTAAAATATTTTCTTTTACACCATAATCAATCACAGCTACTTTTTTACCACTTGCTTTTACGTTCTCATAAGCTTTTTTGCTATGATCCCAAGCACCTTTACTATGCTTATAAGAGCTTTTAGTGCTAACTTGAGCTACATAATTTACCTCATCGATTTTAGCACTAGAAAGAAGCATTTTCTTAAGTTCTTCTTTGTCTTTGATTTCAGTAGAAACAACGGCTCTTAAATTGCCTTGATCTCTAATCATTTTAACTAAAAATCTTGTATCAATTTCACAAAGTCCTATTTTGCCATGGTTTTTCAAATAAGCATTTAAAGAATTATTAGCTCTAAAATTAGAATAATCTTCATTTAATTCTCTTATAATCATACCGCTAGCAAAAATTTCTTTACTTTCATTGTCTTCATCATTAACACCAACTATACCAATTTCTGGCATTGAAAAAACTACAAATTGACCCGCATATGAAGGATCAGAAATAATCTCTTGATAACCAGTTAAAGAGGTATTAAAAACAAGCTCACCAAAAAAAGTTCCACCTTCCCCAAAAGCTTTTGCGCTTAAAAAAACATCATTTTCTATATAAATATATGCTTTCATAAAAGTCCCTTTTTTCTAAGCTCTTCTTGATATAACTTTTCAAATACCAATTCATATTCTTCAGAACCTGGGATAAGTTTTCTTTTATAATTTGAAATTTTTTCATAGACTAAATCTTCTAAATTTTCATACTCTTTTAAATAAGACATAATACTTGAAAAAATCAAATTTTTCACACGATTTTCTGATACATTATAATTTATCAAGTCCTCTTCTACTAAATTTTCTAAAATTTTATGAGAAAGGTTATTATATCTATCTTCACTATCAAGCATAAATTTAAATTCACTTGCTAGTTTTTTCTTAATCATCCAAAACATACTTTTTCTATCTATTTGCATAAACTCTATTTCATCCTCTTGACTTTCTAAAAGCTCTTTTGCTTTTTCATCAAGTTTACGCTCATTTAAAACATCTATTTCTATAATTTCTTTTGCTATTTTTAAAAGTTTTTGGCTATCATCTTTGATTTTTACAAAAGAAGAGTGCATTAAATCAAGTATTATTTTATTTGCTATATAAGGTATATGAGCTGGTTTGATACGCATTTATTCACCTTTTTATTTTTATTGAAATAATACTAAAAAAAAGGTAAAAACTGCTTAAAACTTACTGCAAACTTGCATTTTGATCTAAATTTTTTAAAAGCAATGTTAAGTCTGAAGCTTTCTTAGGTTCCATTTTTGCCATAATAGATGAAATTTTTCTAGGATCAAGCGAAAGTAGAATTTTTGAAGCTTCATCAGGTTCCATTTCACTTAATATACCTGCAACAGCCACATCTTTCATTTTTGCATAGATTTCTGTAATACGCCCCATAGTTTTATCATTAATCGCTTGAAGATTTTCTTTAGTTGCTTTCAATATACGCTCATTTTGTTCTTTTAAGGTTTTGATTTGTTCTAAACTTGCATTAATATCAGCCTCTTTTTGCACCAAAGCTTGCATTTTTTCTTTTTGTAAAGCTTCAAAAGATGCTCTATATGCCTCTAAACTTTGTCTTGCTTCATCATATTCTCTAATTTGTTCTTGCATTTGTTCTTTTCTAGCTTCGAAATACTGCTCACAATTTTGCTGAGCATGTAAAATACTTACTATAAAAATAAAGAAATATATTATTTTTTTCATGATTTGTCCTTATTAAAATGCCTTGTTATAGCAAGTTCATCTATAAACTTTTCTTCTTCTTTTTGTAAAGCTTTTTGAATCTTTTTTAATTCTTCATTTTCTAAAACTTTGATTTTTTCAAATTCCAAATGAGCTTTTTTATATAAATGCTGATGATGTGCTAATTCTTTTTTGGTTAAATCTAATTTTTGTTTGACCCTTTGCTTGCCTTCTCTTGCAATTTCTTGCAATTTTAAAGACGATCTTAACAAAGCTATCGAGCCCTTATCGGCTAAAGTTAAGCTTTCGCAAGTTTTTGAGGCTTCCTTAAGCTCTTCTTCACACAGCAAAAGCTTTTGTCTTGTTTTGGTTAAATTTGCTTCTGCTTTATCAAGCTGTTGTTTTCTAAGCTTAATTACAGAAGAATATTTGCTTTTCATAAAATGATAGTATCTTCTCTTTCGGGACTTGTAGAGATATAGCCTACTTTAACACCACTTAATTCTTCCAAACGTTTAATGTATTTTTTTGCATTTTCAGGCAATAAATCATAATCTCTAATCCCTGCAACTTTGTCCCAACCTTCCATTACTTCATAAATAGGTTTAGCATTTTCTAAATCACAAGGCACATAGTCTATTTCTTGTCCCTTATACTCATAAGCTTTACAAATTTTAACACTTTCAAAACCATCTAACACATCAAGTTTCATTAATGATAAAGTATCTAAGCCGTTTAATCTTGCAGTATATCTTACCGCAACCGCATCAAACCAACCACATCTTCTTTTTCTACCTGTGCTTACTCCGATTTCTTTACCAATAAGTCCTATTTTTTCACCATCTTCACCTAAATCTTCACTTGGAAAAGCTCCATTTCCCACTCTTGTTGTATAAGCTTTTACTATACCTATAACTTTTCCAATTTCTTTTGGATTTAATCCCAAACCACTTAAAGCTCCAGCTGAAATAGTCGTTGAACTAGTAACATAAGGATAAGTTCCATGATCAATATCAAGCATTGATCCTTGCGCGCCTTCTAATAATACTTTTTTATCTTCATCTAAAGCTTTCCAAAGCATTCTTGTAGTATCTGTAATATATGGCGCTAGCACTTCTTTAAAGCGTTTTAAATCTTTTAAAATTTCATCATAACTAGGCATTGCAATACCTAAAATATCAAAATAAGTTTTTTTAAGTTCAAAATCTTTCATTAAATTTTCACAAAGTTTTTCAGGCTCTAGCAATTCCCCTACTCTATGTCCATTACGACTTATTTTATCTTCATAACTTGGCCCTATACCTTTGCCTGTTGTTCCTATAGCTTTATCGCCTTTAAGTCTTTCTCTTGCTTGATCAATCAAAGCATGATGATTTAAATTTAAATGAGCCCTATCACTTATAAATAATCTTCCTTCTAAATTTTCAAATTGAGCCATTTCGCTAATTAGCACATCAGGATTAACTACAACTCCATTACCTATGACATTAATACATTGCTTATTTAAAACACCTGATGGCATTAAATGTAAAGCATATCTTATACCATCAACCCATATGGTGTGACCTGCATTATGTCCACCTGCACTCCTGCAAACATAATTATAATTTTCACATAGCTTATCAACTATCTTACCTTTACCCTCATCACCCCATTGGATACCAACGACAATATCTGCTTTACTCATAAAAAACTCCATTTTGACTTAAATTTGGCGAGAAGGTGAGAGAATCGAACTCCCCAAAAAGTAGTCAACTACTCTTTCATCTGATTTGAAGTCAGTGGCCATCACCAGATAAGCTAACCTTCCAAAAAAGATATTATATCTTAATATTTTTAATTGAAATAAAAATTAAATAAACAACTTTGTTTTAAAAACAACAACTGCCTCACCTGTAATTTTAACTTTATCTTCTTTAGGGAAAAATTCTACTAAAATCTTTCCTTCTCGTCCTATAGCTTTTCCTTGTTTAGCATAAAATGAAAAAGTATCTTTTATGTTTGAAAATTTATATTTGTGCAAAAAGGGAGCTAAAGGTGCATGTGCATTTCCAGTAACTGGATCTTCATTTATACCAATAGCTGGCGCAAACATCCTTCCTTGTGTTAAAATATTTTCTTCTTTAGTATCAAAAGTAAAAACAAAATATCCATTACAGTCTATACATTCACTAAGCTTTGCTAACTCTTGCATATTAGGCTTTAAAGCATTTAAAACATGATAATCTTTTATAGCTATTAAAACTTTAGAATGTCCTGTAGAAACTACTTGTATTGGTAATTCCTTAATCAAATCCTCTTCTTTTAAACCTAGTGCTTTGGTTAGAATTTCTATCTCTTTTTGATTTAATTTATTTAAAAATTCAATCTCGTCATAAGTCATAGTCATAAAATAATTATCATCTTCTATTTTTACTTCAACATCAAAAACGCCTGCCTTGCATTTTTGTTCAAAAATAGTATTTTGACTAATATTTTTTTCTAAAGCTAAAGCATAATGCGTTGCAATAGTAGCATGCGAACATACAGGAACTTCAGTACTTGGAGTGAAAAATCTTACCTCGTGTGAAAAATTATTATTTGGATTTTTAAAAACAAAAGCTGTTTCTGAATTATTAAGTTCTCTTGCGATTTTTTGCATTAAATCATCACTTAAACCATCTGCATTTACTACGACTCCAGCAGGATTTGCATAAAATTTTTCTCTAGTAAAAGCATCAATTTGGTATACAATATATTCTTTCATAACCAATCTCCAACTATTTAACAACCATCGCTAGATTAATAATTATTATATCTTAATATTTTTAATTAAAATAAAAATTAAATATCTAAAGTTATGGGAGACTTTGTTTTATTTTCTTATCAAATTTCTTAGCTATAATAACACTTTATTTTAGTGTCAAGTTTTGACAATCACAATTTTTGGATACAACAATGCATTCTTTCAAACAATCTTTTTTTATAAATTTTTGGGATAATTCCAAAAGCATGATCATGCTTGGAATTTTAAGTGCTATTTATTTTGGAATTTTTGGTAGTGTTTGGGCAGTCACTGGCGAAATGACACGCTGGGGTGGAGAGTTTTTAGAATTTTTTGGTATAGACTTAAGCTCTTATTCTTATTATCAAAAGCAAAATTTAAGTGGCACTCCCTTAACAAGAATTGATGGTATTATGCTTATAGGTATGTTTATAGGGTGTTTAAGTGCTGCGTTTTTAGCAAATAAATTCAAATGGCGCTTACCTGCTAGCAAAATTCGAATTTTTCAAGCTATTATAGGCGGAATTTTATCTGGATTTGGTGCAAGACTTGCCTTTGGTTGCAACCTAGCAAATTTTTTTACAGGCTTGCCTTATTTTTCTTTACATACTTGGGTTTTTACTTTGTTTATGATTTTAGGGATTTATTTAGCTGTTAAAGTTTGCAACCTAGCACTTTTTAAGCCAAAAGCCAAATTACAACGCGTTTGTAAAGAAAACCAACCATTAAAAACACAAAATAAAACCGCAAAGATATATTTTTATACAGGACTTATTTTATTTATAATTTTTATTGCTTATGCTGGATTTATAATACAAAAACAACCTTTAAATATTAAAAACAAAGAAAGTATTCTCCCCTTAGCGCTAATATTTGGCTTTGTTTTTGGTTTTATCATATCTAGAGCTCAAATTTGCTTCACTTCTTGCTTTAGAGATTTATTTTTATTTAGTAGAGATAATGCTATAAAAGGTGCTTTAATAGGTATGATTATAGCTTGTTTAATAGCTTTTGCATTTATCTTACAAGGACACACTAGCAAAATAATAGAAATATCACCAAATATTGCTTTGGGTGCTTTTTTATTTGGCTTTGGGATAGTTTTTGCCGGAGGATGCGAGTGTGGCTGGATGTATCGAGCTTGTGAAGGACAAAGTCATTTTATTATAGTGGGTATTGCAAATATTATTGGTACTATGATATTAGCTTTAAGTTACGATTATTTTCCAAATTTCTTAACAGATGGAGTAAAGATTCATCTTTTAAATGAATTTGGTTATTTTAATGGCTTAGTAATCAATTTAACTTTATTTGCAATTTTATTTTTATTTATATTAAAGTTTAAAAAATCATTCTTTTTCAAACAAAATAAAAAAGGAAAAATATGATTATTCATTATAGTTTAAATTTAGAAGGTGAAGCTTGCCCATATCCTGCTATAGCTACTATTGATGCCTTAAAAGAACTAAAATCAGGTGAAATCTTAGAAATTTTATGCGACTGTCCGCAAAGTATCAATTCTATACCTCAAGATGCTAAAAATCGTGGTTTTGAAATTCTAGAAATAAATCAAGATGGCCCAACGCTTAGATTTTTAATTCAAAAGCCTTAAAGGCTTTTGAATATATATTAAAGATGTTTTAACATTGTTTCATAAGCTGCTTTAGTTCCTGGGCGCACTTTAGTTACCAAACTCACTAAAACAATCACAACAGAAGCAGCTAAAAATCCCGGAATGATTTCATAAATAGGAAAATTAAGCCACTCGGCCAAGAAATTTTTATATGCTACAACTACAACTGCACCAGTAATCATACCTGCAATAGCAGCATATCTTGTCATTTTTGACCAAAATAACGAAAAGAGCATTACAGAACCAAAACTTGCTCCAAATCCTGCCCAAGCATAAGCTACTATACTTAATACACTTGAGTTTTTATCAGTAGAAATGATAAAAGCTATCACAGCTACTGCTAAAACACCAAATCTACCCAAAGTCATCACTGTTTTATTAGATGCTTCTTTATTAAAAATTCTTTTATAAAAATCTTCTGCTATAGTTGAACTTGAAACAAGCAATTGTGAACTTGCTGTACTCATGATAGCTGCTAAAATAGCGCTAAGTAAAATGCCTGCTATCCAAGGATTAAAAAGTAATTGTGACATTACGATAAAAATCTTTTCAGGATCTTGCAAACTAAGCTCAAATTTACTCACATAAGCTATACCTAAAATACCTATCAAACAAGCACCAATTAAAGATATAACCATCCAAGAAATTCCTACAAAAGTAGCAGTTGGGATATCTTTAGTTGATCTTATAGACATAAAGCGTACCAAAATATGCGGTTGACCAAAATATCCAAGTCCCCATGAAAGTGCTGAAACTATACCCAAAAAGCTCAACCCTTCTCCCATGGAAAAAGTATTTGGCTTGATTTCTTTAACTATATTAACAGCTTCACTAAATCCACCCAAATGATAAATCATCACTATAGGCACAACAATCAAGGCGCTCATCATTAATAAACCTTGAATTAAATCTGTCCAACAAACTGCCTTATATCCACCCAAAAATGTATAAGCAACTATAATCACAGTTCCTGTAGTAAGTGCATAATCATATTGAATTCCAAAAGTTGCTTCAAAAAGTTTTGCCCCACCTACAAGCCCCGAAGAAACATAAAAAGTAAAGAAGATCAAAATAACAATAGCACAAACCACTCTTAATATATGCTTATCATCATCAAATCTTGTTTCAAAATAATCAGGAATTGTAATAGAATTTGCAATCACACTAGTATAAATTCTAAGTCTTTTTGCTACAAAAGCCCAGTTTAAAAATGCTCCTATACTAAGACCTATTGCAATATAACTTTCAGCCAAACCGCTTACATATAAAGCTCCTGGTAAACCCATTAAAAGCCAACCGCTCATATCAGAAGCTCCTGCACTAAGTGCAGAAACCACCGGTCCCATAGAACGCCCACCTAAAAAATAGTCCTCTGAATTTTTATTTTGTTTATAAAAATAAAATCCGATAAAAAGCATTAATGCTGAATATGCGACAAACATTATCGCAATTTGAGTATTAATTTGAACAACCTCCATTTTATCTCCTTTTTATATTATTTTAAAGCACGAATGCCTAGATTTCCATAACGATGGAAAGATATACTTAAAGCTTTTTCATTATGATATAAAAGCAACTCAAAACGTCCGTTTATTAAAGGCTTAGCATTAGCGATGATTTTTGCACAACTTGCTGCTTTTATGAAAATTTCATCATTAACATCCAATGGAGCAAAATAACGGATTCTTTCATAATTAGCTATCTTGTTAATGAAATTTTCTTTACTTTCTTTAAGGAATAAAGTTTTAGAGCTAATTTTTTGATTAATCTTTTGTACAAGATCTATTTTTTCATGCTCATCATAACTTAAAATAAGATCAATATTTAGCACACTAGCTGCTAAAATAACTCCCAAAATATCTTTTAAGCTATCATCTTTATGTATTCTATAAGCGATATTTTTAACCTTTGTATAAGAGAAAAGATTATCCTCACCTCTTATATTGACATAATCTTTCGCACTTGCAAATTCATGCTTTGCATGATAAGCATAACTTCTTGCCATAGCTTTAACGACTTCAAAATCGGCTTTATCTTTTTCATTTAAATCTAAGCTTAAAGCATTTAAATTTGATACTAATTCATTGTCCAAAACATTTTGATCAGCTTGACTTTGCTCTATATCTAAAAATTGAGTGATGTAATTATAAATTCCAACCTTTCTACCAAAACCAATGGCTGATTTTTTAATACCACCAAAAGGCTGTCTAAGAACTATAGCTCCTGTTGTTGGTTTATTAATATAAATATTTCCTGCCTCTATGTGAGTATGAAAATACTCCCATTCTCTCTCATCTAAACTTTCAAATCCTGCTGTAAGTCCATAACCTGTTGAATTTACTATATCAATAGCTTCTTTTAAATCTTTTGCTTTCATCACAGTTAAAATTGGTGCAAAAAGCTCATTCATGTGTGTAAAATCACCTTTTTTAGTACCATACTTAATCCCTGGAGTTAAAAGATAAGGATTATCATCTATAAATTTAGGTTTTAAAGCCCAACTTTCATATGGAGCTAACTCATCTAAAGCTTTTTGTAATTTTGCATCTGGCTTATCTGCTAAAGCTCCAAGTTTATTTTTAAATGCAAAAGGATTTCCAACCGCCATAGAACTAGCAGCATCTACCAAAGTCTTTTTGAACTCTTCATCTTCATAAACTTCCTCTTCTAAAACAAGTAAAGAAGTAGCAGAGCATTTTTGACCTGAATTTGAAAATGCTGAATGAATGATATTTTTAATCGCACTATCACGATCAGCAAATTTAGAAACAATAGTTGCGTTTTTACCACCTGTTTCAGCACTTAAAAGTAAAGTTGGATTGGCTTTGAGCATTGCATAAGCAGTTTCTTCCCCACCGGTTAATACTGAAAATTTTACACTTTGATCAACGAGCAAGTATTTTGATATATCACTACCTTTAGCAGGTAAAAAAATCAAAGCATCTTTAGGAATTCCTGCATCCCAAAAACATTTACAAAGCATATAACCTGTTAGCATTGATAAAGATGATGGCTTATATATCACTCTATTGCCTGCAGCTAAAGGTGCTGCTATGGTTCCTACTGAAATACCCACTGGGAAATTCCATGGCGCAATCACCACACCTATACCTTTTGCTTTAAAAGTAGTATTAGGGTTTTGCTCTTTTAGTTTTTCCAAAGAATGCGGATAAAATTCTAAAAAGTCTATAGCCTCACTTACTTCAGGATCAATTTCTAAGAAAGTTTTTCCTACTTCTAAGGCTGCTATACCTATTAAATCTCCTCTACGATCTCTAACAAGTTGGGCAGTTTTTGCTAAAATTTTATAAATTTCATCATGACTTAAATCACTAAAATTTGAGCTCTTAGCTACATCTAAAGCGTGTTTAATCTCTTTTTGGCCTGCTAAATATGCTTTACCTATAGTGCGATTTTTGATTTTATCTTTAACTTCTACTACTTGTAAATTTTCGTTTTTAATTTCCTCTTTTACAACCGGATATACATCATAATTTTCTAAATTTTCATATTTAGTTCTTATATTTTTAGCCCACTCTCTATTTGCTTTTAAGATAAAATCTGTATCAGGTTCGTTTTTAAATTCTTTACTCTCATAAGAACTAATAGCCTTTGTTTCATTGTTTCTATCTTGAGTTCTATGAGTAGAATTATCCAAACTAGCAACGCCTTCTAAGGATTTTATAAATAATTCTTTTTGCATTTGCCAATTTTTATCATTAACTTTAAGATTGAAAAAATATCTCATGAAATTATCTTCACTAGTATTTTCATCAAGTCTTCTTACTAAGTATGCAATAGCATTATTAAAATGTGCTTCATCACAAACTGGAGCATAAAGTATAAGATCATGCATTTTAGAAAGCTCATAAGAACATTGCAAACTCATACCCTCAAGCATTTCAAAAGTAAAAGATGATAAAGCTCCAGCTTGTGAAATTCTAGTATAAGCATAAGCAATTTCAAACAAATTATGGCTTGCAATACCTACATTAATATATTTATGATTATCTCCCTCTAAGACAAAATCAAGCATTTTTTTATAGTTACTATCTGTATCAATTTTTTTATAAAAAGTAGGCAGAGCCCAACCTCTTTGTGAAGCTATAGTTTCTTCACTTTCCATATTCGCTCCTTTTACAAAGCGAATTTTTATAGGCTTCATACCTTTTAAAACTCTTTCTTTTGAAAAAGCAAAAAGTTTTTTCAAATACTCATAAGAATCAGGTAAATAAGCTTGCAAAACAATACCTGCTTTAATATCATATTTTGCAACACTCTCCATAAAAGCTTCAACGGTTAATTCCAAATCTCTAAATTCTTCCATGTCAAGATTGATAAATTTAGACACACCTTGCTTTTTTTCTTCCTCTAAAGCAAGAGCATATAATTTATCCAATCTTTTTACCACCTCATCTTTAGAGTATTCAAAATCAATAATATTGATTTGGGAAAAAATGGTAGTAATTTTAATAGAAATATAAGTAATATAGCTTGTTTTTAATGCTTCTTCGTATTTTTTCATCCTATAAGCACTCTCAGCCTCACCCAAAACCTCTTCACCAATTAAATTTACATTTAAGGTGATTTTATCTTCATCTTTTCTTTTACGCATATGAGGCTCTAAAACACTAGGATTTGCATCTAAAACCATAGCTTTAGTATCTTCTCTTAAATGCTTAATGAAAAATGGCACACTAAGAGTTGGTGCAAATTTTCCAAAATTTAAAAATGAAAAAAGTAAAAATTTTTCAAAAGCACTAAAAAAATCTGCTATGCCATATTTGTTTAAAGTATATTCTATCAGCTCAAAACTAGCACTTTTATCTTTACATCTAAAAGAGCGATCTAAAAGCTCGATCAACATTACTTTATTTTTAGGGTTGTTTAAAAGTTTTTGCATTTTGGCATGAAATTCTTTTTCGCTTTGAGAGATATTACTTTCTATCTTTCTTTGTAATTCTTCAGCTAATTGCAAAGCTTTTTGTATCATTTTTTCCTCCACTTTAATAGTTAATATGTATTTATGATACAAAAAATGCAACGAAAATCAACATATATTTATTTATAATTTATTTTTTTATGTGAAAAAGTAACAAATATAAACATATATTTTTAATTGTAAATAAAATATTAGCGTAATAATAAATAATTATGAGTATTTTTTACACATCTAGCAATAATCTTTGCTTCAATATTGTGATCTTTTAGGATTTTTAAAGCTTTATTTGCTTCATTTTCATTTATGGTAGCTAAAAGTCCACCTGAAGTTTGAGAATCAAAATATACTATATCCTCATCTTTTTCGTTTAAATTTTCAATCCAATTTTTTAGACTATCTTTATTTTTATAAGCTCCTGCTGGGATAATCCCCATATTAGCCATTGACAAAACTCCATCCATCAAAGGAATTTCATTTTTATATACTTCTATCATAATCTCTTTATTTAACATTTCTTTTAAATGCCCCAAAAGACCAAAACCTGTCACATCACTTAAAGCGCTAAGACTTTTAAATTCCCTTAAAATACGACTTGCGTATAAATTTAAAAAGCTCATTTGCTCTATTGCTTTTAAAATATTTTCTTTTTCTAGTAAACCAGCCTTAATAGCAGTGCTAATAATACCACTACCTATAGGCTTAGTAAGTAAAATCACATCACCATCTTTTGCACCATTGTTAGCTATAAATTTTTTAGGATGAACTACACCTGTTACACTAAGACCAAAAATAAATTCATCATTTTCTATAGTATGCCCACCTACTAGCACAGCTCCTGCTTCTTCAACCTTAACTCTAGCACCTTCTAAAACTTCAAGTAAAATTTCATTATTAAAATGACAAGTATCAAAGCCTACAATATTTAAAGCATTAATCGCCTCAGCGCCCATAGCAAATACATCACTTAAGGCATTTGCAGCAGCTATAGCGCCAAAATGATACGCACTATCAACCACAGGTGTGATAAAATCAAGAGTTTGCACTAAAGCTAAATCTTCATTTAGCTTATAAACACTTGCATCTTCGTTATTATTAATACCACTTAAAATATTTTCATGCGGTTTTAAAATGCCAAGAATTTTGTCAAGACCCACCGAGTCTAATTTGGCAGCTCAACCCGCAGCTTTTACGTATTGAGTTAGTTTTTGATCTTTATATATCATAAAGAAATAATCTTTGCCTTTCCAAAAAGTTCATTTAAAATTTCATAAGCATTACCTATTTTACCTATTTTAAGCTCTTTGCTTTTGCCAAAAAATTCCAAACATGCCCCGCAACTATAAATTTCAACTCCTAAATTTTCAAGTTCTTTCATAGCTTCAAATGCCATATGAGAGCAATCAGTATTCATCAAAACACTATCATTAACACAAAGGATTTTTGCGGGTTTATTAGGTAAATCTTTTAAAGTTTTTAAAAAGCCTAGCATTAAATTTTTTCCAAGCTCCCCTTCGCCTACTTTATCACTTTTTAAAAATAATACATTGTATTCTTGTAAATTTTGTTCTTGAGTATGAGCTATATCGCCATCTTTTACAATACTAATAATACTCTCATCATCTAAATCTTTAACATTAAATTTCAAATTTAAAGATTTTAAAAATCTCATTACATTTTCTTTAGAAGCTTGAGAATTTAAAAGAATTTCTAAATTTTCATTTTCTTTTAACTCTTCTAAAGCTTTTTTTGTTTCTATCACTGGACGTGGACAAGCTAAATCTCTACAATCAATTTTCATTTTTTACCTTTTTTATTTAATGATATATTGTTATAACTTGTATTCAAATTAAGTTTTGTCTTTTTCTTGATTTTTTTTGAAAAATAATTCTTTAAAGCGTTTATTGGTGTATTCTTCTACATCTTGTTGTAAAATTTTAAAATTTTGAATTAACTCATAAGCTCTAGGAGTAAGTTTGCTACCTGATTGACTTCCCCTTCCTTTTTTAGCAATAAGTAATTCTTCTTTCATATTTTTTTCTAAATCCTGTATATAAAGCCAAGCTTTTTTATAATTAATCCCTAGTTGTTTAGCCGCTTGGGAAATACTTCCACATTCTCCAACTAATTCTAAAATATCTGTTTTCCCTTTACCAAAAAGCAACTCTCCATCAGGATTTTCTACCCAAATTTTGCTTTTTATATGAAATTTTTTACCTTTTTTTTCTTCAAAACAACCAAGTTCGCAATATTTAACATCAATTTTATAAGTTTTAAGTGTAGCTCTAATATCAGCCATATTAAAGTTTTTAGCACATTCTAAAGCATCTTTACATGATATGCGACGCTTAGAATCTAGTTTTGTTTCTAATTTTTCTAAAATTTCACTTTTTGCTATATTTTTATTTAACTTTCCAAATTGACCTAGCTCACAATCTGAAATTTTTATACTTAATTCTTTTATAACAGTTTGAAAATCTTCTTTAGAATATTGTTTTAAAAGTTCTAGTGCTTTTTTACAAGTAAGTTTATTATTTTCATCAAGATTTTTTTGAATTTGTAAAATTAGTTCTTCCATGAATTAACCTTGGATTATAAGTAGTAAAAAAGGGTGTTTGTAAACACCCTTTGAGTTATTTTGCATCAAGTCCTAAATTTTGACCCTTAAGTAAAACTCTTTTTCTATACATCGCACTAACTTCAGCTGCATCACCAACCAAAAGTGCATTTGTAGAACAAACCGCAGCACACATAGGTACTTTACCCTCTGCGATACGGTTTTGTCCATAAAGTTCTCTTTCTTCATGAGAGTTAGTAGGCTCAGGACCACCTGCACACATGGTACATTTATCCATTTCACCTTTAATACCAAAAGCACCATCTCTTGGAAATTGTGGAGCACCAAAAGGACACGCATAAAGACAATACCCACAACCTATACAAGTTTTTTTATCATGTAAAACAATACCATCAGCTCTAATATAAAAGCATTTTACAGGACAAACTTGCTCACATGGAGCATCTGTACAGTGTTGGCAGGCAAGAGTTGTTGAAAACTCTTTACCTTCTATACCTTCATTTAGAGTGATTACCTTTCTTCTATTAATCCCCACTGGCACTTCGTGCGCACTTGAACAAGCTACTTGACAAGCAAAGCAAGAAATACAGCGATTATTATCTACATAAAATTTCATTCTAGCCATAACTTACCCCTTAAGCCTTTTCAAGTCTGCAAAGTCCTGCATTAAACTCAGAAATTTGCGTATTTATATCAAAACCATAGTTAGTAACCGTATTAGAACTTTCCCCTATAGTATAAGGTTTAGTACCTTCAGGATAATTGTAACTTAAATCCACTCCTTGCATAATACCCGCAAAGTTATAAGGCAAGCAAATTCTATCTGGTGTAACTGAATGATTATGCACACATTTTACTTTAATCTTAGTGCCTTGTGGTGAGTGAATCCACATCATATCACCATCATTTATGCCATATTTTAAAGCAAGTTCAGGATGTACATTAGCAAACATCTCAGGTGTGATTGCAGCAAGATATTTACTAGTTCTCTCAAGCATACCCGCACCACTTAAATTTACTAAACGCATACTTGAAATAATAGTTGGAAATTCTTTACTCCAATCTGTTTTTTGTTGCTCGCTGATAAATTTACTCTCAACTCTAAAGTTTTTCTCTTGATCACCCCAAGTAGGATATTTTTTAACCAAATCCCAACGAGGTGAGTGAATAGGCTCTCTATGTAGTGGAATAGGATCAGCAAATTCCCAAACTTTCATTCTAGCTCTTGCATTACCTAAACAACAAGCACTTTTTTCCCTGCATTTTTCTAAGATTATACCTGAAATATCTGTACTCCAGCTAGCACCCATTAATTCTTTTTCTTTATCGCTTAGTTTGATATTAAACACTTTTTCGATATTTTCTTTAGTAATTTGTGGGTAGCCACCTTTAACTTTACATCCTTTTGGAGTAAAGGCTTCATCTGCTAATTGAGAATGCCCTTCATGCTCTAAACCAAAGCGATTTCTAAAGCCCATACCACCTTCTTCATAAGGTATATCAACATTCCACATGATAGAAGTGCCTGGATGTTGTTTATCCCAACAAGGCCAAGGTAAACCATAATATTCACCTTTAACTTCACCACCAATACCTCTTTGAGTATCAGGATCAAAATGCTCCCAATTTTGTTGGTGTTTTCTTAGACGCTCAGCTGAAATACCTCTTAAGCCTATACTTAAAAGACCATTACTCATTTCTCTTGTAGCATCATCAGGCCATATGAAATTATCATCATTATCATCTCTTGTTTGCACAAGTTTATGATCTTTTAATTCCATTTTCATACCACGAGTGTATTCTTTATAAAAACCAAATTTTTTAGCAAAAGCAAACATAATCTCTTGGTCTTCTTTACTTTCATAAATTGGTTTTACTACTTGAGAACGCCATTGCATAGCACGGTTAGTCGCAGTCACATAACCTTCTGTTTCAAATTGGGTTGAAGCAGGAATAATATAAATTCCATCTGGACGGTCTGCTAAAACTGCTACTTCATTTACAAAAGGTTCAGCGATTACAATCATATCAAGTTTTTTAAGCGCTTCTTGAATTTTTACCGTATGCGCCATAGAAGTAATACCCGTTCCTTGAACCCAAAGCACACGGATAGGTGAGTTAGAATAAGTTTTTTCTTCATGTAAAACGCCTTGCCACCATTTTGCTAGTGAAAAGCCTTTTTCATGCATCCATTCTTTAGAATAAAATCTTGAATTTAAATACTCTCTCTCAACATTCCATACATTAGAAAAATGATTCCAAGCATTATCATCAAGCCCATAATAAGCTGGTAAAGTATCAGCTAAACAACCCATATCAGTAGCACCTTGAACATTATCATGACCTCTGATGATATTTGTTCCTGCACCTGGTTTGCCTATATTACCAAGAACGAGTTGCAAGATAGCTAGAATTCTTGTATTAGAGCTACCTACTGAGTGTTGAGTAATACCTAAAGCCCAAAATAGTGTAGCAGGTTTGATTGTAGCTAGCATTCTTGTGATTTTTTCAAGTTGAGCAGCTGGAACACCTGTTACATCTTCTACAACCTCAGGAGTCCATTTAGCAGCCTCTGCTTTTATTTCTTCAACCCCATAAGTTCTAGTTTTGATTAATTCTTTATCTTCCCAACCATTTTTAAAGATTAAATGAAGCATACCATAAACTAAAGCTATATCTGTACCTGGACGAATTCTTACGTATTCATCAGCATGCACTGCAGTTTTTGTAAATACAGGATCTACAACTACTAATTTAGCATTATTACGATCTTTTGCTTGCAATAAGTGTTTAAATCCGATAGGATTTGCCACAGCAGTATTTGCACCAAAAATAATCATCATTTTTGAGTGTTTAGTCACATCACCAAAATGATTTGTCATAGCGCCATAACCCCATGTATTCGCCACACCGGCGACTGTTGCGCTGTGTCAAATTCTAGCAACGTGGTCTATATTATTAGTACCCCAAAATGCTGCAAATTTTCTAAAATAATAAGCTTGTTGATTATTAAATTTAGCCGAACCTAAAAACATAACGCTATCAGGCCCATTTTCCTTACGGATTTCAAGCATTCTATCACCAATTTCATTGATAGCTTGTTCCCAAGTTAAACGTACCCATTTGCCGTTTTCTTTTTTCATAGGATATTTAATACGCTGTTTTGATTTAGTAAGATCGATTTGATCTATCCCTTTACAGCAGTGTGATCCTTGTGAAATAGGATGTTCTATAGCGTTTTCTTGACGCACCCAAACTCCATCTTGCACTTCTGCTTTAATTCCACAGCCTGCACTACAGATACTACAGATTGTTCTAACAATCTTAGAATCTGGATAAGGATTTGCTACTTCTTGTTCACTTGCAACTCTAATAGCTTTGTTTTCACTACCAAAAGCCGCACTTCCAAGACCAGCAATACCAGCAAGCTTAAGAAAATTTCTTCTTGCTAATGCCATCTTCTTCCTTTCTTAATTAATAAGCTATTTTGTAGTATTTTTCCCAATGCATAGTTTTTTTATAAAGCACTTCTTTTTTAGTACTTTTTCCTAAAACTACGGTATTTTGCTCTTGGTAATCATCTTTAGCTAAAGCATTCACACTTGCCCCAGCTACTACCCCTAAAGCACCAATTTTCAAAGATTTTTTTAAAAAATCCCTTCTTTGATTGGCCTCCATGTTCTCTCCTTTGAAATAAAAGTAAAGAATAACTATAAATACTTATTTTCAAAGTATTTACACACTTAACAGAGTAAATTTTGCATATTTTCACTTAAGATTTTATTTAATTTCTATTTTCATAAAAAGATGATTTTGATAATATGTATTTTGGTAACAAAATACATATTAATTTTTATAATTTGCTAAGTTCTTCTATATTTGTTTTGCTAAATTTAGTAGGAAGTCTTGGTTCATAAGGAAGTCTTTGTAAAGCTTCATCTGCTATACTTTTACCTTCTTTTTTTACAGGCGCTTGTACTTCTAAATAAGCCCTTTCGTTTGCAAAAAAGACTTTCATAATATTAGCAATAGCAATGTAAAAATTTGAGTTTTTGTGGATTTGTAATTTTTCTATAAACTCATCTATCACAGGGTTTATCACAAAACGAAATAATTGCTGTGCAACTTTTAAATCATGCTCAATAATACTTGCCATAAAAGCAAATAAAAAGCCAAATTCATCTTCACTTTGTCTGCAATCTTCTTTTTTTCTAAATTTGGTTTTTCTAATGATTTCACAAGCTTGAAGCTTCATTTTACCATCATCTCTACCCTCATCGTAAAAAGAAGCACTAATAGGTACATTCACATAAGAAAAATCAAAAAACACCGCATTTTGTTCTTCTTTAAAACTTGCAAAATCACATGCACTAAGTTTTTCAAAATCAGACTTTAAACTATCATCTAAAGGGCTTTGAGCTAAAACTAAAACTTGTTCATGCCAAATTTTAAACTCTTTTTCATCGATAAAATTAAAAGCTTTTGAAAAAAATTCATAAAAATATTTGCGCGAAAGATCAATATCTTGTATCATTAATTTTCCTTGTTATTTTTATTTGATTATAACAAGGAAAATTTAAAAAAATCAAGTGAGATTTTAAAATTTTGTTTTAGAATCGTAAGTAAATGATGGATTGATTTGTTTTTTATCGCTTAATTCTTTATACCAATAAGAGTGTAAAATATAAACTTCCTCTTCTTCCTTATAACCACTAATCATAGAGTGGATACTTCCTTTAATAGCAAATACAGCCATATAAATATGAATAGCAAAAAATACCGCACATAAAATACCCAAAATATTATGGATGATAGCTGAAGCTCTTAAAATATCTATATGAGAAATTCCAAAAATAGACTGTAAGGAAGTAGAATTAAAATCAAGGAAAAACATAAACGCACCGGTGATTATCATCAAAAAGCCACCAAAAACAGCTATATAATACCAAGATTTTTGACCAAAATTAAACTTACCCGCAGGAACAGGTTTTTTCTCTTTGCTTAAATATCCACCTACTATCATCATCCATCTTAAATCATAACTTGCAGGAAGCATTCTTTTAATCCAACACAAAAGCATAGGAATGATAGAAATGATAAATAAAATGGTAGCAATGCCATGTAAGTTTTTACACATTCTTACAAAAAATCCACCACCAAAATACGATCCAAAAATCATAATAAGTCCGGTTGGCACAAGGATAATCCAAGAAATTGCCGCTACAAAATGAAACAATCTTTCAAATACTGAAAAAGCATAAATTTTCTTACCATCATGAGAAAATTTCTTTGGACCTATGACCATATAGTGCAATGCAAAAGCTGAAATAACCACTATAAGTATAATCAAAACAGCACTTGCAATATACTCACCTTGCAGTTTAGTCCACAAAGCACCAAAATTTTGATAACTTTCTATATTCATCACTCTTTGCACATCCCAAATTTGAGTATTTTTAACTTCAAAATTTTCTTGAGCAAATAGAAAGTTAAAACAGGCTAAAAGAGCTAGTATAACCCTATGCATAAATTACTCCTAAACATTACACGCTAGAAAAAGCTTAGCGTTGTAGTTTTGTTAATTTTCAGTTTCCATTTTTATTTTAAAAAAAGTTTTATTTAAAAAACATAAATTTGCAAAAAACTACAAAAAAACTCAATTTTTAGTTTCTTTTTGAATAATTTTCATAGCCAAATTCTCTTACCATAGATAAATTTTCATTCTTATCCAAGAACATTAAATTTGGAAGTCTTACTCCATTAAAAGTGGTGTTTTTAACTATAGAATAATGAATTTGATCTAAAAATACTATTTTTTGTCCTATTTTTAACTCTTGAGTAAAAGCATACTCACCCATGATATCTCCTGCTAGGCAAGTATTACCACCAAGTAAATAAGCAAATTCATTTTCTTTTAACTCGCTATATTTTTCCCCATCACGACTTGATAAAATTCTAGCATTTAAAACCTCGCTTGTATAAGGCATGATGATAGTATCTGGCATATGAGCTTCGCTTGAAGTATCTAAAATAGCTATTTTTTTCTCATTTTCTACTATGTCTATCACACTTGCAACTAAAGTTCCACACTGCCAACCCACAGCCTCACCTGGCTCAAGATACACTTGCACTCCATATTTATCGCTAAATTTTTTACAAAGATCAATTAGTTTTTGCGTGTCATAGCCTTCTTTTGTAATGTGATGACCCCCGCCAAAATTAACCCATTTCATATTTTTAATAAATTTTGAAAATTTAGCTTCAAAAGCATTTAACACAAGCTCTAAAGAATGTGCACTTTCTTCACATAAAGCATGAAAATGAAGCCCACTTAAGGCACTTAAATCTTCATTTTCAAAATCAATCGCACGAATTCCTAATCTTGAAAATCTACCACAAGGATTATAAAGTTCTTTTGGAGCCACTGAAAGCTCTGGATTACAACGCAAACCAAGAAATTTGTGGCTTGCTTTATCTTTAAATTTTTTAAACTGATTAAAAGAGTTAAATACTATATGGTGTGAAAGATCTATGATTTCATCTATTTCATCATCTTTAAAAGCAGGTGAAAAAGTATGAATTTCTTTGTTCATATATTCTTTTGCAAATTTAGCTTCCCAAAGCCCGCTACAAGTACAACCTGATAAATACTCGCCCACTATATCCATAGCACCTGAAAAAGCAAAACCCTTTAGGGCAAGCAAAACTTTTGCTCCACTTTGCTCGCTCACTTTAGCCAAAAGCTCACAATTTTTTCTAAGCTTGTCTTCTTCTAAAATATAAGCAGGGGTTTGAAAGTCTTTATCTAGATGATTTTTAATTAGCATTATTTGTCCTTAATTTTTTAATTTAAAACCACTTGTATAACAAATCATATTAAAATTATATCTTGTTTTTATAATTTACCATCATTAATCAAATAATAGTTATAATCAAAATCCAAATCAAAATTAATTTAGGAGTGAAAATTTAATGAACAGAAGGTTATTTTTAAAATTTAATGCTTTAGGTTTAGCAAGTATTAGCAGTGCTTATGCAATGGGAGATCATTCTCATCATAATATGCACTCAAAACATACACAAAAAGATGTAAAAGAAATCAATACTTCTTTTATAAAACTAGAAAATCCAAACATTAAACTACTCGATGAAAAAGACTTTCCTAGCGGACAAACATTAGCAAATTTAAAACTTCTAAAAAACACAAGTACAAAGAAAAATTTCTTTAGATCAAGTATAGAAATCAAAGAAAGTCAAATAGAACTTATTAAAGGTAAAAAAACAAAATGCTTTACTTACAATGGCTCTATACCTGGACCTAAAATAGAAGTTTATGAAGGTGATACTGTGGAAATTTTGGTAAAAAATAGTTTAAAAGAGCCAACTACTATCCACTGGCATGGACTTGACATACCACCTGAGCAAGATGGCAACCCACACGATCCTATCATGCCTGGCAGAGAAAGAATTTATCGCTTTAAACTTGGAGAAAATTCAGCAGGAACTTACTGGTATCATCCACACCCACACTACACCACAGCAAAGCAAGTTTATAAAGGCTTAGCAGGGGTGTTTGTAGTAAAAGCCAAAAAAGACGCGTTGTCGCATTTACAAGAACAAGATTGGGTGATTAGTGATTTGCGTTTAGATGAAAACGCACAAATTCCTGATAATAATTTATTTGATTGGCTAAATGGTAGAGAAGGAAATTTAGTTCTTATTAATGGACAATTAAAGCCAAAAATAACACTTGACAAAGCTCAAAGAATTCGTATTTATAATTTTTGTGCGGCAAGATATTTAAATTTACGCATTAAAGGTGCTAAATTTATTTTAGTAGGAACTGATGGAGGGCTTATAGAAAAAGGTGTTGAGTTAGATGAGTTATTTTTAAGTCCCGCTTCAAGAGTAGAAGTGCTAATCAAAGCAAGTAAGGGCGATTTTAAACTTGAAAGTACTTATTATGACCGCGATAAAATGCTTGTTAAAGAAAAACCTTACACTCTTATGTTAGCTGATCTTAAAATAGAAAAAGCTATAGAAAACATACCGGAAAAATTACGCGAATTTCCACCTTTAAAAGAAGCTACAAGCTTTAAAGAAGTGATTATGAATGAAGATCATATGCAAATGCATGGTATTAGTAAAAAAAGTGAAGAAGAAATCAAAAAAAGCCTTGCTTCTATGTTTTTAATCAATGGTAAAACATTTGATATGAATAGAACGGATTTAACCTCAAAATTAAATGAGGTAGAAGAATGGGTAGTAAAAAACAAATCGCATATGGATCATCCTTTCCATATACACGGAACACAATTTGAACTCATATCTTCTAAATTTAAGGGTAAAATAACAAAAGCAAAATTCAGAGCATTGCAAGATACGATTAATGTAAAACCTGGAGAAGAATTAAGACTTAGAATGAGTCAAAAATTTACCGGTATTAGAATGTTTCACTGCCATATTTTAGAGCATGAAGATCTTGGAATGATGGGAATTTTAGAAATCAAAGAATAAAGGTAAAAAAATGGTAAAAGTTGAATTTCTAGGGCCAATTAACAAAGAAAGCTTAGAACTAAACGTAAGCAATCTTAAAGAATTAAAAGCAATTTTAGGGCAAGATGAAAGCTTAAAAGAATGGCTTGATCTTTGTGCAGTTGCCTTAAATGATGAAATGGTTTTTGATGATGAAACTACCTTAAAAGATGGGGATAAAATATGTTTATTACCACCGGTTTGTGGAGGATGAGTTATGTTTGAATTACATCAAGGAGCCTTAGAAATTCCTAGCATTTATGCTAGATGGTATGAATATGCTAAAGATAAAAACTGCGGAGCTTTGATCACATTTTGTGGTATAGTGAGGGCTGAAGATGAGATTGAGGCTTTGAGTTTTGATATATATGAGCCTTTATTAAAAACTTGGTTTGAAAAGTGGTGCCAAAAACTTGCGAATGAAAATGTAAGTTTGATGTTTGCTCACTCTATCGGCGAGGTTAAGGTGCGTGAGAGTTCTTATTTTGCTGGGGTTTTAAGCAAACAAAGAAAATTAGGACTTAAGCTGATTAATGATTTTGTAGAAGATTTTAAAGCAAGCGCACCTATATGGAAATATGATATCATCAATGGTGAAAAAATTTATGCCAAAGAACGCTCTTTGAAACTTCAAGGAGCAGGAATTTTAAGCACTAAGGACTAAAATGCTAACTTCTTATAGCCAAAGTTTAGACATACTTCATTCACACATACAAGCATATGAAAAGATAGAAAACATTGCTTTAACACAATGCTTAGATAGAATTTTAGCCATAGACATCAAAGCTTCTACTAATAACCCTCAATTTCCCACTGCTTCTATGGATGGCTATGCGATCAAATTTAGCGAACAAGATGAGCCTTTGTCTATCATAGGTGAAGTACCTGCGGGAGTTTTTCCAAGCTTTAAAATACAAAATAAAGAATGCGTTAAAACCTTTACAGGCTCTTTATTGAGTGAGGGTTGTGATACCTTAGTGCCTGTTGAAAAAGTAGAAGTTAAAAATGGTGTGGTTTATATAAAAGAAAAAGTTCCACAAGGCTTTGCTGTAAGAAAGGTGGGCGAGAGCTACACTGAAGGTGAAATTTTACTCACAAAAGGCACAAAGCTAGGCTATAGCGAGATAGCACTTTTAGCCGAGCTTGGATATTTTCATATTAGTGTTTTTGCTAAACCTATCATAGGCGTGCTAAGTAGCGGAAGTGAGATCAAAGACTTAGGCGAAAGCTTAGAACACCCTGCACAAATTCGCTCATCAAACCATGTAGCCATAGCTAATATGGCAAAAAAACTTGGTGCTGAAGCTAGAATTTTCCCACTTTTAAAAGATGATATGCAAAAAACTCCAAGTGTTTTAAAACAAGCACTTAATGCGTGTGATATTTTAGTTACCACTGGTGGAGTTTCCATGGGGGATTTTGACTTTTTAAAGCAAGCTGTTAAAGAGTATGAAATCATCATAGACAAAGTCGATGTAAAACCTGGCAAACACATCAAAATAGCCAAATTTGAAGATAAATTCATCTTTGCCCTGCCGGGTTTTCCATACTCGGCTATGGTGATGTTTAATTTATATGTAAGAGAACTTTTAAATGCTTGGCTTTTACAAGAAAAAGACTACGTGTTTAAGGCATTTGCAAATACTGACTATAAGAAAAAAAGTCCGCATTTAGAATTTGTAGCATGTAATGTAGAATTTAAAGATGGAAAAATTTATGCCAATTTAAAAGGTAAAAAACAAGGCTCAAGTGCTATCATCAACAACCTTAACCACAAAGCTGCACTTATGATAGCAAATGATGACATAAAAGAAAATGATTTAGTGGATATTGTTTTAATGCCTTAATACTAATTGTGATAATATAAAATAAGGATTATTAATGAATTTTGAAACCCTGCTAGCTACAAAAGAAAAAAAGCTACAAGATTGTCAAGAATTAATTGAAGAACTTAAAAAAGAAGAAGAAATTTTAAACCATGAAAATATAAAGATAATAAATAGAAGATTACAAGAACTTATAAATAAAGAAATATTATTTTTTAATAATTTAGAATACACAAAATTTAAAAACAACCCTCATGAAATCAATGATTTAGAAGATGAAATTTATTTTTGTTTTAATTTGTATGTAAAGAATATTAATAAAATAAAACTAGAAAAGCTCAATAAACATAAATCCGAACTTACAAAATCTCATAGAATAAGAAAATATATGCAAGATTTTACTAATACATTAAAATCAATTTTTAAAAAATCAGAAGAGTTAATTTTTAAATCTGAATCCAAATTTATAAAATATAAAGAATCTTATATAACAAGAAAAGATACACAATATTTTACCAATATTTCAAAATTGATTTTAAAGAAATCAAAAGATTTATTTTCATTGATTAATATCGTGGGATTTTTTATAGCCATATTCATACTAGCACAGCATTTTATACAAACAAAAACTATTCCTTCTATAGACAATCATAAGATAATCGCTTTGGCAGTAACAGGTATTTTATTTGGAGGTATTTTTTGTTTTTTCTATACAGCAATATTCGTTTTTTCAAGAGAATTACATAAATATTTTCTTAAAATACCAAGAATAATTCCTACAGTAATTTGCCTTACCGCATCAATAACAGCTTTTGTTACACTAAGCGATCTTAGTTTATTTGTAATTATATTAATTGTTATAAATATAATACTATGGTTTTTTGAAAAAAAATATATAATTTCATCAAACATAATAGAAATTTGCGCAATGCAGATTATACTAATATTTATATTGTATGTAGTTATTGCTTTTATTTATGCCCTTGTTATTATTAATACACAAATAAATGATAATATTTATTATCATTTAGTTCTTGTCTGCATTGTTTTTTGTATTTTATTCAGCTTTTTATTTTACATTAATGATTTTAAATTTTTTATACTTATCAATGCTATCATCTTGATTTTTTCTCTTTTTGCTTTAAACAAAAATATTATTTCCTATTTAAAAATAGGTAATTTTGACGCAGAATTATTACTAAGCAAAAATAAATTTCTAAAAGATAAATTAATAGATAATAATATCAGCTTTATTGAAAACACAGAAGGTATAAAAGTAGAAAATATACACATTCTATCGGATGCAAAAGATGTTTATTATATACAAAGTAAAAAAGAAAATAATACATCCACAGAAAAATCATTTATAATAGATAAAAAATATGTTTTAGATAAAAATTTTTAATTTTTGAAAAATTCACAACTACCGAGAAAAACTCGGTAGTTAAATTATATGTTTTTTTACAAAACCCTTAAACGCACCTTGAGTATAGTATCTTACTTTATTTTCCCTATTGCAATAAAAACCTAGCTTTAATATAATTTCAAAAACCACAAAGGAGAGAAAATGGACTCAAAAATCTTTTTAGAAAATGGTCGTGTTAAAAGTAAAGGCTATGCTATGCTTAGCAAGGATTCTAAATTCACACCTTTTGAATTTACACGCCATAAAGTAGGTAAAAACGACATCTTAATCGCTATCAAATACGCAGGAATTTGCCATAGTGACATACACACCGCAAGAAGCGAATGGGGCGAGGCAACCTACCCTTGCGTGCCTGGCCATGAGATAGCAGGAGAAGTTATCGCAGTGGGTGAAAATGTGAGTAAATTTAAAGTAGGTGATTTTGCTGGAGTTGGGTGTATGGTAAACTCATGCGGAGAGTGCGAAGCATGCAAAAAATCTCAAGAGCAATTTTGCGAAAATGGTAAAACCATCTACACTTATAACTGCAAAGATGTATTTCATGATAATGAAAACACCTATGGAGGCTACTCAAACAACATCGTAGTAAGTGAAAAATTTGCTATCAATGTACCAAAAAATGCTCCGCTTGACAAAGTGGCGCCTTTACTTTGTGCGGGTATTACTACCTACTCACCGCTTAAATTTTCAAATATCAAAGAAGGCTCAAGCGTAGCCATAGCAGGATTTGGTGGACTTGGTATGATGGCAGTTAAATATGCTGTAAAAATGGGTGCAAAAGTAAGTGTTTTTGCAAGAAATGAGAACAAAAAAGCAGAAGCTCTAGCTATGGGTGTGAGTAATTTTTATACTAGTACAGATAAAAGTGTGGTAAAAGAAAGATTTGACCTCATCATCTCTACCATACCAACACCTTATGATCCGCTAGCTTATATGGATTTGTTAAAATTTGGTGGCGAGATGGCTATAGTAGGATTACCTCCACATGAAGTAAGTCCTAGCATTAACATCATTCATTTTGTATTTAAAGCAGGTAAAAAAGTATATGGCTCGCTTATTGGGGGCATTAAAGAAACTCAAGAAATGCTTGATTTTTCTTTAGAACATGGAATTTATCCTGAAATTGAACTCATCAAACCAAGTGAGATTGACAAAGCTTATGAAAATCTCACTTCAGGAAAAGCCAAATTCCGCTATGTAATCGATATGAGTGCAGAGGATTAATACTCATCAAAAATCACATCACTAGTATCAAAACCTCTTTGCTTGGCTATTTCAAGCAAAGAGTTTATTTGCTCTTTTACTAAAATCTCTCTTGATAAAATCCAAAGATATTTTTTATCAGGACTACCTACGATAGAAACTTGATAATTTGTATCAATGTAAATAATCTCATAATTTGGTTTGTTAAAAACATTCATAAAAATACTAAATTTAACCGCCAAAGATCTTGGGGATTTTACCCTAGCTTTGCCATTTGCTTGAGAGATTTCTCCATTTTCTTTTGTGCATATATTTTTAACTTTTATTATAGGCGTAGAGCCTTCATACTCTAGCTCATATTCTGCCTTAGCACTTTTGCAAGTTTTTTGAAAAAATGCAGGTTTTCTAGCCATTTCTAGCCATGTACCCATGTATTTTTCTAAATTTATACCATCTAATAATTCTATCATTTTTCTTCCTTTTGATTTGCCTCACCCCAATCACACATCGCTTGTAAAATAGGGATCAAACTTTGTCCTTTTTTAGCAAGGCGGTATTCTACTTTTGGAGGGATTTGTGGGTATTCTTTACGCGTGATTAAATCATCATTTTCAAGCTCTCTTAAAGTATGCGTTAGAGTCTTAAAAGAAATATTGCCAAGATATCTTTTAAGCTCATTATATCTTACAACTTCATAGCGAAATAAACAATACAAAACACTCATCTTATACTTTCCCGAAATCAAAGACAAGGTATAGTTAAACCCACATTCTGTAAAATCGCACTTTTCTTCCATATACTTTCCTTTAATATAGTATTATGCTTTTTTATATTATAATCCAAAATCATTTTTTATCAAAATGAAACACATTAAAAAGGATTTCGATGGATTTCATCACAAATCTTATCATTGCTGCTATTGTTGGTGGTGCATGTGGAGTTGCGCTTCATTTGTGGAAAAAGAAAAAAGAAAAAGACAGTAGCGAAAAATAATACGTGAAGCAAAATGCTTCACGTATATCTATACTAATTGTCTATCATTTTTATGATATTTTAAAATACCCTCTGCACAACGATAAGCCAAAGCTCCAACTGTATCAGTAGGATTGTATCCGCTATTGTGCTGAAAATTTCCCGCACCAACAACAAAAAGATTATCCATATCCCAATGTTGCAAATAAGTATTAACAACACTTGTTTGAGGATTAGCACCCATAGTAGTTCCACCCGTATTATGTGTAGATTGATAAGGCACTATACTATAATCTTTTAAATAAGCTCCTTTTTTAATCGATCTCACTCCTTGCATTTTTTTAGCTACTTCAGCTGTTTTATCTGTTATAAATTTATGCAAAGCACGATCTTGATCTGTAAAATTATAAGTAAGTCTTACCAGTGGCATTCCAAAAGCATCTTTATAGGTTGGATCCAAACTCAAATAATTGCTTTTGTGTGGTAAAGATGCGCCTTGTCCTCCTACTGTAATAGCTCTTGTAAAATTATAATTTAAAGCTTTTTTAAATTCAGCTCCCCAACTTGGAGTTCCTTTTGGCAGTGGAGCTGATTGGATAGGGCGATTTCCAAGTTGCACACTATAAATCATAGCTCCGTGTAAAAACTTCTCTTTTGAGTGATCAAAATTATCCCCATTATAGTCATCGCAAGTTGTACCCAAAGCACCTGAACCCATATATGTATTAAATTGCTCATCAAAAAACGCTGTTGTTCCCATATTGATTTGATAACAATAGTTTTTACCTAAAGTTCCTTTGCCTGTGTTTGGATCATATTGTTCACCTATACCACTTACCATTAAAAGCTTAGCATTGTTAAACATATAGCTTGTAAGCACTACAATATCTGCTGGCTGAATATATTCTTTCATAGTTCTTGTATCTACAAACCTAACTCCTGTAGCTTTGCCATCTTTTTTTAGTATTTCTATAACATTACTATGAGTTCTTATAGTATATTTTCCTGTGCTCATAGCTTTAGGTATGACAGTATTGATAGGACTAGCCTTAGCACCATACTCACAACCAAAACGCTCACAATAAGCACAATATTGACATGGAGCTAGATCTTGACCATCTGGATTAGTATAACCGCCTTTTGAATTAGCTGCGGGTAATCTAAATGGGTGCAATTTCATTTCTTTTGCAGCTTTTTCGAAGCGTTTAAGCATTTTAGTGTTTTCTAAAGGTTCTTGCGGATAAGGACTTGATCTAAACAAACCCATTTTTTCAGCAAGTGGGTTTTCTTCTCCACAAATTCCACAGGTTTTTTCAAACTTATCATAATAAGGCTCCATATCTTTATAGGTTAAACCCCAATCTTGCAAAGTATAATCATCACCTAATTTATTGCCATATCTTTCAAAACTTTTTGTTTTAATCTCAAAATCATAAGGTAAAAATCTAAAGGTCCAACCATTCCAATGAACCCCTGCACCACCAACATTACTTCCAAGCAAAAAAGATCCCATTTTTCTATATGGTAAGGCTAAACCATTAACATTATGGCGAAAAGTTACTGTATCTTTTGAGCAATCTTGCATTAAACCATAATTAATACCATATCTCCACTCATCGTGAATCATCGCAAAATTTTCCGTAGTTTGCATCATACCACGCTCTAAGCTCAAGACAGTCAATCCAGCCTTGGTAAGTTCTGCTGCAACTATACCACCTGTCCAACCAGCCCCTACTGTTACCACATCTACTTTTTTTAATACTTCTGCCATAATTTATCCTTCCATATCAGCTAAGCTCATAGGCTCTATGTCAAAAAACTCATCGCTTGTAATCTTGTCAATATAACTCATTTGAGCACCAGGATATTGCATCATTTTCCAACCATTTTTATTATCATTACCACCATAAATTGGATCAGACAAAACTCCAGCTATTGTCATATCCCTTAAAAGAGTAAAAAATTCAGAAGATTTAAATCCTATGAAATCGATTTTATTTTTTTCTAAATCAACTAAAATTTTATCTTGCTCAACTCCTTTTAAAGATGAAAAAGTTTTTTTATAGCGCTTTTGAGATATTATTTCCAAAGCTTTAACACCCTCTAAGAAAATCTCATTGCGTTTCATTGGGGTTTGATAACCTTGCTCAGCAATTCCTTCTATAAATGGTCCTTGTAGATATTCTCTATCATTATAACCATAAGCTGAAGCTAATTGATTGTCAATAAAATAAGGCACGCCTAAGCCTATAGCACCATCACCTTGCTCATCTTTTGGATAAATTCTCTCACACGCTGCGCTTAGATTATCAAAATCAGTCTGTACTTGAAAAAACATTTTTCCTCTTATTTTATTTGAGCTTCCTTGTGTTTTCTTATGCACATGAGTTAATTCTGCAGCATGCAATATAGCTCCACCACTCATAGTGCTAGCAGCAACCACACCACCACCCAAAAGACTTAATTTAAAAAAATTTCTACGATCAATGACATTATCTTGCATATTTTCCTCCTTTTTGTTGATAGTATCATTATATCCATTCTATTCCTTGCTTTTTTAATATGGTCTTAAATAAAAAAAATAATACTATTTTTATATGATTTTAAAAAAATTAATCATAAAAAGTAACATATTTATTTTACACTTTCTTATAGTATAGTATCTTACATAAATTTTAGTATTGACATAAAATTATAGTTAAATTATAATTTCTAAAAACACAAAGGATGAATATGAAAAAAATATTATTATTAAATGGTGCAAAAGATTTTGGGCATTCTAAAGGAAAACTAAATACAAGCTTACACGAGCTTGCACTTAAAACTTTACAAGAACTTGGTTTACAAACTCAACAAACACATATAGATCAAGGCTATAACACAAACGATGAGGTAGAAAAAATTCTAAATGCTGATGTTTTGATTTGGCAAATGCCTGGTTGGTGGATGGGTGAGCCTTGGATAGTAAAAAAATACATTGATGATGTTTTCACAGCAGGACATGGAGTATTTTATAAAAACGATGGCAGAAGTCATAATGAACCTACTAAGAATTATGGCACAGGCGGGCTTTTAAAAAATAAAAAATACATGCTTTCACTAACTTGGAATGCTCCAATACAAGCTTTTGATGATAAGAATGAATTTTTTAATGGAACCGGAGTTGATGGAGTGTATTTACACTTTCACAAAGCACATGAGTTCTTAGGTATGAGTGCTTTACCTACTTTCATAGTAAATGATGTAATCAAAAATCCTCAAATACAAGAATATTTTACCAACTACAAAACACACCTAGAAAAAATTTTTAAAGCCTAAAATTTTAGGCACTTTACCATTAAATAAAGAACATCCTATAAAAAAATCACTTTAATTTTATACTTAAAATAAAAATATAATAGATATATTAAGCATATTGTATCAAAATACAATAAAAACTTAAATTACACTTTATAGAATAGTACATATTAACTTAAAAAGTAACTTATTTACACAGTACTATTATGAATAGTAAAGATTAAAATATTTTTGATAACTCCATCAAATTAAATTCAATAAAAATATCACTAAAAGTAACATAAAAAAAAATATTTTTAAAAATCAACACGAAAATCAAAACAAAGTCTTATAATAAAAAAGAAAAAGGAGTGTTTATGAAGCTTAGATGGATACTTGCTTTTGTATTTTTCCTAATAGGACTTATTGCTTATATGGATAGAGCTAATATTTCCGTAGTTGCTTCTTTTATGATGGATGAATTTGGTATTAGTAAAACAGAATTTGGTTTGTTAAATTCTTTATTTTTCTTAGCTTATGCACTTGCACAGCTTCCAAGTGGAGTGTTAATCCAAAAATTTGGTAATAAAGCTATGACTATTTTCAGTCTTATTTTTTGGTCTTTTTTTACTATTTTAACCCCACTTGCTGGAACTTTTTTAATGCTTTGCATTGTAAGATTTTTCTTTGGTTTTGCAGAAGCTCCTATGTATCCTAGTAATGCTGCATTTAATAATAACTGGTTTGCAAAATCTGAAAAAGCAAGAGCAGCGAGTTTTTTGTTAGCTGGTTCTTATTTTGGTCCGGTAATTGCACCTTTTGTTTCTGTGTATTTGGTTGATCGTTTTGGTTGGGAAAGTGTTTTTTATGTGTTTGGAGGCATAGGAATTTTAATTGCTCTATTATTTTATTTTCTTGCTACAAGTAAACCTGAAGAGCATAAATTCATTAAAAAAGAAGAATTAGAATTTATTAAAAAAGAACGCTTTATCACACAAAATAGTAAAATTCCATGGAAAAAATTCTTAAAAAATAAAGAATTTTATGCACTTGGAATAGCTTATTTTTTTAGTATTTATATTACAGGACTTTTTATTGTATGGTTGCCAAATTTTTTACAAGAAGCCAAAGGACTTAATCTAAAAGAACTTGGTTTTGGAGCATCCATACCATGGCTTATGATTTGTTTATTTGTAGCATTTGGTGGATATTTGAGTGATAAAATTTTAAAACTTAGTAATGATTTTGTCAAAGCAAGAACTTATCTAGCGATTTTAGGTTTTTTAATGTTTGATATTTTTATATTTTTAGTCGTTTTTCTTGCGAATAATGTAATTTTAAGCATAATTTTTCTCTCGCTAGGTTTTGGATTTTTAGGACTTAGCGTGGTGATTTCTTGGGCAGTAGCCGCTGATAAAGGTAGAAATCAAGCAGCAGCTGTGAGTGCTTGGATGAATTTATGGGGAAATTTAGGCTCGGCACTTTCGCCTTTAGTGATGGGATTTATGGTGCAACATTGGGGCTGGAGTGTGGCGATATTTTTCAATATCATTCCTGCTAGTATTGCTTTAATAGCGTATTTATTTATTAAACCGCAAAATGCATTAAATTAATCAAAAGGAGAAAAAATGTTTATTTTAAAACCAAGAATACAAAAATGCGATCAAAGCATTATGAAGATTTGTAAAGATGTGTGTCCTTCAACCATAGGGCATATGCAAGATCATGGTTTTATTAGAAATCTTAAAGCGCTTCATCATGGTGCTAGAATAGTAGGAAATGCAGTAACAGTTAGAATTCCACATTTGGATTCTACCGCAGTACATAAGGTTTTTGATGTAGTAAAGGAAGGTGATATTGTTGTTATTGATACTAATAAAGATTATGAAAGAGCACCTTTTGGCGAATTAGTGTGTTATATGGCTAAATGTGCTAAGGTGGGAGCGGTGATTATTGATGGAGCTATTACTGATTTTAATGCGATTTGCAATTTGGGGGTGAATGTTTATTATAGACAAATTTCAGCTCTTACTACAAGAATTAAAGGTATTGAAGGAGCTATTAATATACCTATTGCCATTGATGGAGTGGTAGTAAATGCTGGGGACTTGATTTTAATCGACGATGATGGAATTTTGGTCTTAAATCCTGAGTTTGATGATATTGAAAATTTAGCTAAAAGAGCTTTGAGTGTGCAAGAAGGAGAAAAAAATACTAAAGCACAAATGGATCAAGGTATACCATTAAGCGAGCTTTTGGGCGCAAATGAATTTTTCAAAGGTTTAAAATGAAAATTGCTTTAGCACAAATTAAAACAAGTCCAAAATGGCAAGAGAATTTAGAAAAAATCTTAATACTTATAAAAAAAGCAAAGCAAAACTCAACTGATTTAATCGTTTTTCCCGAAACTTCTATGGCCTTCGTGCCAAGCGGAGGAGATTTTGGAGCTATTGCGCAAAGCGAAGATGATGAATTTGTGCAAGGTGTTTTAAAAGAGAGTAAAGATTTAAATATTTGTGTGGTTTTTGGTTTTTTTGAAAAAGATATACAAAAAACTAAAAATAGTGTAATTTTTGCAGACTCTGGAAAAATCATCCATAAATATTCTAAAACTCATCTTTACAATGCTTTTTCTTACGATGAAAGTAAAGATATAAAGGAGGCTGATAATCCTTTAAAAGCTTTTGATACGCGTTTTGGCAAAATGGGACTTATGGTTTGCTATGAACTCCGTTTTCCTGAAATTGCTAGAACTTTAGCCTTACAAGGTGCAAAGCTTATCATAGTGCCTACTGCTTGGGTGGATGGGGATTTAAAAAAAGAGCATTTTTCACTGCTTACTCGCACTAGAGCTTTGGAAAATACTTTATTTTTGTGCGCATGTTCACAAACAAAAAATATCTATACAGGTCATTCTTCGCTCATAAATCCCTTAGGAATAGAGCTTATAAAAATGAGCGAAGAAGAAGGTTTGGAATTTAGCGAAATTAATCTTGATGAGATTAAAGAAGTTAGAAAAATTTTACCTTGTTTAGAGCAAAGACGCAAAGAGCTTTATGGTTTATAATTTCAAGGGTTAAAGCCCTTGAAATTATTTCAACTTTGTGTTTTATATATCATTTAAAGATTTAAAAAAGCATTTTCTTATAAAATTATCTTTTATAAAATTTTTTAAAAGATAAATAAATGAATAAAGAAAATATAAACGAATTTAAAAATTTTAAGCAGAATTTTTTTCAGATAATGGATTTTTTAAAACAATATTTAGGAATAGTAAGCACTGGTATTATTTTTATAAGTTTCATTTTAGGGGCTTGGATTTTAACTCAATATTATATTTTCAACGTCCATTTTACCCCTGATTTTAGCAAAGATTTGATTATTCTTAATGTTTTTTCAATAGCTTGGGTGGGATTTATATTTATTTCATTTTTTGTTATTGTTTATGTTATGCCTTTATTCTTTTTTAAAGCAATTTTTAAAAATATTTACAATATTAAAACTTGGCAAAGTGTGTGTTTTGTATTTTTTCCTATGATATTATCTGGTATTGGAGCTTTTTTAATTATTTATTTTTTAGATAACATTACTAATTTCTTTCCGAATTTAAAATCTTTAATACACGCTATAGCTCCTTTACTACCTATTATCATTGCAACATTATTTTTATTTGGTGTCAAAAAAAATTTTAGAAAAAGAATTTGTTTTAAAAATAATATTATTTTTTTATATTTTATGCATTCTATTTTTTAACTTTTGCTTTATTATTATATTTTTTAAAGTAGAAGAATTCTTTATCTCTATATTTGCGTGCATTGTCTACTATTTGACTGTTTTTATAATGTATTTTTCTATTTATAAAAAATACAATTTTTTCAAAATTTTACTAACTAATAGTATACTCGCTTTTATATTAGTGCTTATTATGCTAAACCCTTACATTGTTAAAATAAGCAAAGTAGGTAATTACAACCAAAGTTTTATGCTTTACAATAAAACTGAAATTAAAGAATTACTAGACTTTAATCATATTCCCATTTTTCAAGAAAATAATGCAACTTTGATTGTAAAAGATTTGCATATACTTTCAAGTATCGGAGAAAGTTATTTGATTAAAAACGATGAAAATAATACTTTTTCATTGGATAAAAAAAGTGTTTTTAATATTTTAAATACTAAAGATTCAAACAAGATAAAATAAAATTAAACAAAAAAATACTGTAAGATACAATATTCTCGTCATATTTTAACAAACAATCACAAATTTCAAAAATATACACTTAGAAAAAATTTTTAAAGCTTAGAAATTTGGGATTTGATGCTAGAAATCATTGATTTTTTAGCCTCAAATTCACTTTTTAAATTCAAAATAATCTGTCTTTTAGCTTCTACAAAATCATTAAAGCTTTGCATATAATTTTTATAAATTTTTAAAACTACAGGTTTATTTAAAAGTAAATCTTCAAATTCATATACATTAAGCTCGGTTAATACTCTTTGATGCACCTCACTTGCTTTTGGATGATACAAGCTAAACTCAGTGCTATCAAGCTCGTAAAATTCTTTACTTGCATTCATTTTAGTGCTAAAAAATCCCAAAGTAAGCTTAGTAGCACTCTCATAATTTGCTAAAGCTTTTAGATTAAGCTTTTCTAAAAATAGATCAAGTTCAAGTTGGCTTTTAAATAATAATTGCTTAAAATCTTTTAAAAAAAGCTCCTCACTAGCACTAGCAAAGCTTCTAAAACTAGCAAATTCTTTTTCACTTTCTAAGGCATTTTCTTTTTGTAAATTTGAAAATTGAGCTTTAAAAAGCAAAATTTGCTCTTCTAAATGAGTAAAAAATAAAGAAAAATCATCTTTAATTTGACTAAATTCTAAGGCGATTTCATTTTTTAATCTTTTAAATTCCTTGTTCATTGCTTCAGAGTTATAAAACATAGCCAAAAACGCATCATCACTTGAAAGATATGGCGCTTTATAAGCAACTTTTTCATAAAGGTTTTTCTTAAATAAACCCTTAGCTTCTTTATAATAACTACTATCTTTTTCTTTGATAAATTTTAAAATTTCTTGAGAAATTTTTTCTCCAACAAGTTTTAATTTATCTAAACAATTATGATTTAAAATTTTTATTTTTTGCTCTAGCTTGCTTGCTTTGAAAATTTGCAAAATAGCATTAAATTTAAGCTCTAATTGCTCTAGCGCATTTTGAAATAAATCATATTGATTTGATAAAAGTTCGCATAAATTACTAAGTTTTTCTTTGATAAAATCTTTTTTAATGTGCTCATAATCAAGTTCTTTTAAATACTCATAAAGCAAAGGTAAATTTGACTTTTGTAAATCAAATTTTGCTTCTTTGCATGAAATTGCGATGATTTTTTCAAAATACTTATCAAAAACTAAATGAACATAATTTAAAACATTTTCTAGCTCATCTTGGCTTAGCTTATCTTTTTGATTAAGCACGCAAATTCCACCACGCTCTAAAAGCTTAGCATTTGCCTTTATAGCATCTTCTTCACTTTTTTTGCCTGCATTATCAATCAAACTAAGCCAAATAGCACTATGCATAAAAGAAAGCTCTTTAAAAGTAGTTAGCGTATCGGTGGTGTTTGCATTTAAACCTGGGGTATCTATAAGTGTGATATCTTTTAAAAGCTCAATAGGTGCAAAAAGGTGCAAACTTTTAGTTTCTTTTAACTCATTTCTTTGATCGCTAAATTTAGAAAGTTCGTCTATATCAACAATCTCATCACTGCCATCTTCATATTCAACTCTTAAAAAATACTCCTTAGCATAGCGTAAAAAAGTGGGCTTAAAAGTCACTGGAATCACGCCTGTTGGCAGGCATTCTTTTTGTAAAATTAAATTTAAAAGCGTAGATTTACCACTAGAAAATTGCCCTATAATAGCCACATTGATGGCTCTTTTATAGCTAGCTATAATCATCTCAAGATCTTTTAAAAAGACATCATTTAAATGCAAACTTGGTTCCAAAAATGCATTTTTGATTGCTAAGATTTTTCCTTCAAAACTATCATCAAAGCTTTTACAATAAGCATTTTCATAAGCTTTTAAAAAATCATTAATCAAATCATTTTGCATTTAAAAGCTCCGTTTTTAAAGTCTTTAAACTTTGTAATTTTGTATTGTTTTTTTCTAAAAACTCTTTGGAATTTTGTTCATTTTGTTCTATTTGCAAAATCAAGTCTTTTAAGTCTTTGATTTGTTCTTCTTGCTCTTTTTCATATAAATTTAAACTAAGCTCTAAATTAGCAAAAAATTCTTGATTATTTTTTAAATCTAGGGCAATTTTTTCTATATTAAATGTTTGTAATTTTTCTAAAATTTGATTTTCTAAAGAGCTTTCTAGTTTATAAATATCTTGCGTGGATTCTAAATTTTTTAAAAGTTCCGCTTTTAATGCCATAAAAAGATCATTGGTAAAAATGCTTTCTATTTTTGTTTCCACCTTACTTTTAAAATCATCACAATTTTGTTCTAAAATAGCTTTTAAAAAATCATATTTCACACTTAGAGTGTTTTTAAGCTCATTAATTTTATACTCACTTTGCTGTTTTAGCTCTCTTAAAAGATCAAAAATTCCATCTTTTAAAGTCGTATCGATGATGGTATTTAGTCTTTGAGTGTTGTTTTTGATTTTATTATTTTGATTATATTTTAACTCATCTATAAGTTTTTCTTTTAATTTTTTAGCTAGTAAATGCAAAAGTGTTAAAATTTCTTGAGTATTTTCATCTTTTGTGTTAAAAATAGCACTTAGTTCTGCTTTTACTTGCATTAATTTTTCTTTTTTTGCTTTAAAATTATTGATAATAGTTTGATTTTGTTTATCAAGCTCAAAGCTTTCATAATTTAGCATTTTATTAGAAAATTTAATTTTTTCTTCTATTTTTTCTAAATGTAATAATAATTCTTTTTTATAAGCACTTAGAGCAATTTTGTTTTTATCATATAAGCTTTTAGCTATAAGTTCTTCTAGTGCTAAAATATTACTTTGTTCTAAATTTCCACCTTTTTTTTGATAAAAATCATTAGCTAATTTTGAAGAAATACACACAAAATCTAAATTATCTAATAATTCTTGGCTAAGCTGCTTTTGTGCTAAATTTTCTTTGAGCTTATTTTTAGTATAGTTAATTACTTCTTGCAAGTCTTTTTGACTAAGCAAATCAGCTTTAGTAAGCACAATCAAAAGCTTACTTACCCTTGAAGTTAGCAAACATTCTATAATAAAATCACAATCTTTTTGGCTAAGACTTTGAGAAGCATTCATAAGGTGGATTAAAAAGTCAGCCTTGCTTATATACGCTTTTGTTAAAAGCTCTCTTTGGATAATCACATCATCAAGTCCTGGAGTATCAACTATACAAACATTATCTTTTAAAAAATCAAGCGATGCAAAAAGCTCTATTTTTTTAATAAGTGCTGAGATTTTGTTTTTTGCACTAGTGTAATTTTTTAATTCTTCAATTTTTATTTCTATATTTTTATTTTCTTTTTCAATATATTCATTTAGATTGAAATTTTGCTCTAATTGTTTTATAAGTTCTTGCATATCTTGATTATCTTTAGAGCTTTTTAAAATATCTTGCCATTCTTCATCATTCCAAAAATATATCTTAGCTTTTTGGTCTTTGCCGTATTTTAAAACACTCAAATTTGCAGTTTCAGGCACATTAGATACACCTAAAAAATCTTTTTTTAAAAGCGCATTTAGCATGCTTGATTTACCTGCATTTACCACACCCGTTACCGCGATAGAAAAATCAATATTGCTAAATTTAACCAAAGCTTCTTGTAAGAGTTTTTGAGCTTTTTCATCCTCGCAAAGCTCTTGTAAGTTTTGATTAATGAGATCTAGTGTTTGATATGAGTTTTTAACTTCTTGCTTGTAATCTTTTTGAATAACTTTTTGCCTAGATACAAAAGCACATATTAAAGTATTATCGGTGATTTTTTGAAGTTTTTCCAAGGCTTTTAAAAGCTCGTTTTTGTCTAAAATTCCCAAATTTAAAGCATTAATAAAACAAACCTGTGCATACTGTATACCATAAAGATCTAAGCGTAAATTTAAACTTTTCATCAAATTTTTAAATTCATTTAAAGCGCTAAATCTTTCATAATTATCAAGATTAGTACTTAAAAGAATTGCTGCTTTTTGAACATCAATTAAACTTTCATCAAAAAGTGTATTTGTATCAAGATAAACACTATGATTTTGCCAAATTTGTTTTAGTAAGGTTTTAAGTGCCCCCTTTTCTTGGGGGCTAGGATTATTTGTTTCTTTGAGCGACAAGCTGTCTTCTCATATAAGCAATTTTACTTTGTAAAGGTAGTTCTTTTGGGCAATTATCTTCACATGCAAGTAAAGACATACATCCAAATACACCATCATCATCACCCACTAATTCATAAAAATCTTCTATGGTTCTGTGATCATGTGGATCTTGTAAATATCTAGCTGTTCTTAAAAGTCCAGTAGCTGCAATAAAGTCAGGTCTCATTAACTTAGTCGCACAAGAAGCAACACAAATTCCACACTCTATACAACGATCAAGTTCAAAAGTCTCATCAGCAACTTCTGGCTCAATACGCTCTTCAAGTTTAGAAATATCTGTTTCTTTTTCATTATGCACCCAGCTTTCAACGCGTTTACACATACCATCAAACCACTCACCTGTATTAACACTTAAATCTTTTATGTGTCTAAATGCAGGTAAAGGCATAAGTTCTATAACGCCATCTGGATAGTCTTTTGTCAATGTTTTACAAGCAAGTTTTGGCTTACCGTTAATCATCATAGCACAGCTTCCGCAAATCCCTGCTCTACATACAAAGTCAAAACTCAAATCCGCATCCATTTTTTCTCTGATTTGAGTTAAGCACACAAAAATCGTCATAAATGGAGTTTCTTCAAGCTCATAAGTAACAAAATGAGGCTTAGAAATTTTACTTAATGGATTATATTTAAATGCTCTTATTGTTAATTTTCTACTCATAATCAACTCCTATTCTTTGATTTGGTGCTTTAAATTTAGCTTGTAATTCATAAGGCATTAAAGCATGTTGAATTTCATATCTACCTTTGCCTTCTGCTTCCATTTTTTCACGGATCGCATCAACTTCAGCTTGACGTTTTTCGCTTAATGGATTTTCAATAATATTTCCTTTAGCACCATAACCTCTAAATGCAGGTGGAATTTCCATTTTCATAATATCAAGATCTTCATACTCAACTCTAGGCATACTTTCACCTTCTACCCAGTAAGTATTTGTTCTTTTCATCCAATTTAAGTCATCTCTTTTTGGATAATCTTCTCTATAATGAGCCCCACGGCTTTCTGTTCTTAAAAGTGCACCATAAGCAACACATAAAGCAATTTTTAGCATTCTTGGAACTCTATAAGCTTCTTCAAGCTCTGGGTTTGCACATTTTAATTCTTTATCATGTACTTTTAAATCAAGTGATTTATGATATAACTCTTCAAGCTCTTTAACCGCTTCTTCAAGACCTTGACCTGTTCTAAAGATAGCTACTTTTTCCCACATAATGTCTTTCATTCTATTTTTGATTTCAAATACATCATGTTTTCCTTCTTTACTTACAAGAGATTTTAAGTAATCATACTCCTTAGAAAGGAAAGATTTAACGATATTTGTATCAATATCATTACCATTTTCTTTACAATATTGTGCAAAATAATCCCCTACAATCATACCTGCAACAACAGTTTCTGAACATGAATTTCCGCCTAAACGGTTAAATCCGTGCATATCCCAGCAGGCTGCTTCACCACATGCAAAAAGACCATTTAACCATTGGCTTTCGCCAGTTGGTTTAGTTCTAATACCACCCATTGAGTAATGTTGCATAGGTAAAACTGGTGCCCAACCTTTTGGACCCTCATCAGCAGGATCAATACCATTAAATGTCTTACAAATATCTTGAACATCACGAAGATTTTTTTCAACATGAGCACGACCAAGGATAGAAATATCAAGCCATAAATGATCTCCATAAGGGCTTTTTACACCTTTTCCTTTTCTAATGTGCTCCATCATTCTACGACTTACAACATCCCTACTTGCAAGTTCTTTTTTCTCAGGCTCATAATCAGGCATAAAGCGGTAACCATCAACATCTCTTAAGATACCACCATCACCTCTACAACCTTCAGTTAGTAAGATACCACTTGGTACGATTGGAGTTGGGTGAAATTGTACTGCTTCCATATTTGAAAGTCTGCAAAGTCCAGTCTCAAGTGCGATAGCAGCTCCTGTACCTTCGCAAATTACTGCATTTGTAGTTTGTTTATAAATTCTACCATAACCACCTGTTGCAATCATAGTTCCTCTAGCAACATAAGCAATTAATTCTCCATTGGTTAAATCTCTAGCGATAGCCCCTAGACATTTTTTACCATCATGGATAATTCTTACTGCTTCCATTCTATCGATGATTTTAACTTGATGTTTAATCGCTTCATTTGCCACACCATATAACATACAATGTCCTGTTGCATCAGCGATATAACATGTTCTCCATTTTTTAGTACCACCAAAGTCTCTTGCATTTATAAGACCATGTGCTTCTTCTTTTTCTTCAATGGTAGTTTTTTGAGCATTGATAACAACAGTTCTAGGTCCTTTTGTAACCCTAGTCCAAGGTACACCCCAAGCAGCAAGCTCACGTACAGCTTTTGGAGCAGTTTGTGCAAACATTCTTGCAACTTCTTGATCACAGCCCCAGTCAGACCCTTTTACTGTATCAGCAAAATGCACATCTTCATTATCTCCCTCACCTTTAACACTATTTCCTAAACTCGCTTGCATACCACCTTGTACAGCAGCTGAGTGAGATCTTTTAACCGGACAAATACTTAATAAAGTTACACTTTGACCACTTTTTGCAACTTCAATAGCAGCTCTTAAACCTGCAAGACCACCACCGATAACTAAAGCATCACTATATTGTATGTTCATATTTAGCTCCATCATAAGTTTTTACTATTTGTGCCACAGAGTTGTTTTGGTAATTATTAAAGCCTATTTTTGCAAAAGCAGCCAAGCTTAATACACCTAAAACTAAGAAGAAAATACTAATAAACCATTTTGCTTTTTTAAGTTTTTTACGACTTTCTTTTGCATCTTTTCCTTCAAACCAACCCCATTTTACACATAATCTATAAAGACCAATACTTCCATGTAATTCAACACAGATTAATAATGCAATATAAAATAACCACATAAAATGGCTTACTACTCTATCACCTGACATATCAGCACTAATCTTATCTGCATTAGTAATGATAAAAATTAAGTGTGCAGAACCCAAGAAAAACATTACAAAACCAGTTGCAGCTTGAACCCACCATAAAGAAGAATCGCCATGATTCATATATTTTAAGTGTGTTCTACAAAGTTGGTATTGTCTGAAATTAATAGGAAATTTTCTCATTGCAAGACCTGCATGCACAAAGAAAATAACCAAAACACAGGCAGCTAAGAAAGAAGTGATGTAGCTCATCATAGGGCTATTAATGATAAATTTTAGTTCTAAAAAGTGAACCACTGAATCAAAAAAATCATCACTAACCAAAATGGTAGAAACGAACAACATATGTGCCCACATAAACAAACCTAAGATTAAGCCTGTTGCACTTTGAATATAGTCAAGTTTTGCTGGCATTTTACTTTTTTTGCCATCAATACTCTTGCCTAAAAAACCTTCAATGAGTTGGCTCATATTTACTCCTTTTAAAAGTTGATAAGTTTTAATATCGGAGCAATTATAGAACTTTTATTCTTAAAATAAATAAAAATTTATAAATTTTTTTTAATATTTCTTAAATAAAAAGATAAAAATAGTCCTAATAAAAACATTAATAAGCTCAATATCTGACCCATGCTCATACCAAAAGCAACAAAGCCTATACCAAAATCAGGCTCTCTAAAAAACTCACACACAAAGCGCGCTAGAGCATACAAAATCGTATAATAAGCAATTAATTCTCCATTGTATTTTTTATATTTTTTTATTAGTAGTAAAATAGCAAAAACTACAAAACCTTCTAAAAATGCCTCATAAAGCTGCGATGGATGACGCAATATTCCATCTACATAAATACCCCAAGGCGCTTCTGTAGTTCTACCAAATAATTCTTGATTTAAGAAATTTCCAATACGGCCAAAAATATAACCACATGGCACACTAATAGCTACCAAATCAAGATATTTCCATAAATTTTGCTTATTTTTTTTACAAAAGGCATAAGTTGCTATCAAAAATCCCACAACAGCACCATGATAACTCATACCCCTAATCCCTACGAATTCTCCATTATAAAAAGGATTAAAAATTTGCCAAGGATGTGTAAGATACCATAAAGTATGTGCATCATAAATTAAAATATAACCTATTCTTGCACCTAAAATCACCCCTATTTCTACCCATATAAAATAGCTATCAAGCATAGCTTTAGAAATTCCCATATTGTCTTTAATCGCATAGTATTTTGCAACCATTAAAGCAACGAGTAAAGCTAGCACATACATAATGCCATACCAATGCACTTTTAAACCAAAAATTTCAAAAGCTACCACATCAAAATTTGCATAAATATTTTGCCAAAATTCCATAAAAAGCCTTTATTATAAAACATATAATATAGCAAAAAATTGTTATAATTATAAAAATCGCAAGGAGAGAAAATGAAAAAAATATTATTATTTTTTAGCATAATCTTATTTTTAAGTGCTTGCACTGGTAATCAAAAAACATATTATATTTCTATGCCAAATTTTAAAAGCACTTTTGAAGAACACAACCACACAAATGCTAATAACCCTAAAGTCAAAATCAATAATGTAGAAATTATAAAAAGTACTTTTTATAGTTCATATTTTGAACAATCTACTCTAAATCAAAGAATCAATAAAAGCCTAGAATTACTCAAAAAACAACTTTTAGAAGATAGCAAAGTATTGCTTCAAAGTAAAGGATATATTATAGATAATGAAAATCCTGATTATGCCTTTAATATAGTTATTAATGCTAATTTATATGAAGATAAGGTTACAAGAAATTCAAGTCTTAGAGGTGATAGTGTAGAGTCTTCTTTTATGATTATTTTAGAAGCTCAAAGTCATTTAAATAATTTACATCAAGAAGATACTTTCCAAAGCACAACAAGCTCAGCAAAATTAAACGATCCTATTATCTTAAATTATCCTATAAAAGGTCAAGCAAGCATAGAAAGCTTTAGAGAGGTATACAGTGCTGTTCCTACTCAGCTTAATGAAAGTCTTGCAGCAAGTGCTTTAGAAATTGATAAAGTTTTTGTTGCTTTTTATAAAGAAATCACATCTAGTTTAAAAACTAACATCAAAGAAATCAAAGAAGAGCCAAAAGCACAAAAAAACTCAGAAGTTCAAGATGCAAAACAAAGCAATAAAGAAGAAGTTACTCCTTATCAAAATAATGAAGTAATTATTTTTGAATAGGTGATGCATAAAATACTTTAATTCTAAATTTTAAGTTAATATGCTTTTCCTCTGCTTTAAATTCTATCGGAGTTGAAATTTCGATTAAATTTTTATAATTTCTCAGGTCATTTAAGAAAGAATAAAAAGCTTGAGGTTTTTTCATTTTCACATTAACTCCAAATTGATATTTCAAATACTCCGATTCTTTTTGTATAGGAATAAGATTAATTTTTATATCATCAAAATAATTTTTCATAAAATTCATTAATTCTTTTTGAGAAAAATCAGTACTAATTTGATTTAAATTTTGCATATTAGCATTTTGAAAATCAGCAATAACTTTCTCCAAAGCTTGTAATTCATGTAAAGCTTTAGTATTTTGAATTTGTTGTTTAGCTAATTTTGAATGTTCAATTTTATAATCTTTTAAAAAAGGCATAATTAAAAATAAAATCAATAATGCACAAAGTCCAATAAAAGAAAAAGAATAAATTAATATTTTTAATACATCTGTTTCTTCTAAGCTTTTATCATTTTTATTCATAAATTTTCCTCTGGTATGGTAATATTAACACTAACAAAACGATACCAACCATTTTCTAATTGATAATAGCTAACCTGAGAACTTGAAAAAATACTTCTTAAAGGTGTTTCCAATAACAATGCGAACATTTCTTTTGAAGGTGTAATACCTCTTAGTATTAAAGAATTATTCTCCATTAAAACCTCATCAAGAGAAATATCCTTGGGAACTAATGCAAAAAGGTTTTGTATACTTTTTAATAGTGTTTTATTTTTACCTTCTCTATTTTCTTTTGTCAAACTACCCAAAATCAATTCTACTTTATCATTTTGTCTCAACAACTCCTTGTATTTAATTTTACCAGCATTAATTTGAGTTATAGTTTGAATCAATTCTTCTTTTTTATTATCTAGTTGTAGCCGTGTAGAATAATTTTTAAAAACTAGTATTATGAATAATAGAAAAATTAAAGCTACACTAATACTTGTAAAATAAATCCAAATTCTGGTAAAAAGATTAAAAATTGGCTTTGTCTTAGGTTTAATTAAACTATATCTCATAATCTTAAATCCTTCACCATGAGATCATTCATTAAATTTAAAGTATCTACAAATTCAATTTTTGGTTTGATAAAAAGCTCGTTCTCTAAATAATCTAAAGAGGTTGAACTAAAACTTTCTTCATCAAAAATCACAATCTCTTCTAAAAAACTATTTTCATATAAAGGATTATGATAAAATTCTTTAACACTTGAAATAATATATTCTATCATTTTCATATCAGAACTAAAATTTTCTAAAGAATTTATAGGTCTATCTTCTTTTTCATCTTCTAATTCTTCAAGTTTATCAAGCTCTTGACTCATTTCTTCTAAACTTTTTAAATCATAATTTTGTTCATTTTCTTCTTCTTGATTTTCATCATCAATTTGTAAGTCAAATTCTTCTTTAATATCATCAAAAAAATCATCTTCATCATAATTTTGACTTGCTATATTAAAATAGCTTCCAAATAATATAGTTTCATTTTTACAAATTAACATCGCAACAAAATCATGATATCTATATACAAAAAGCCCTATTTTTTTTTCAAAACCTCTATTTGTTATACAATAATAAAGTAAAGAAAAAGGTGAATAAAGTAAATCTAAACCACCAAAAACCTCATAATCTTCTTGGTAAGATTTTAAAGAACTATGAGAAACATACAACAAACTATTGCTAAAAGAAATGCATTTAACACTATTCGCATCTACACCAAATTTAGAAAGTTCCTTAAAATTTAAACTTGGCACTACTCCTTGAGCAATAGGAGTAAAAAAAGCACAAATATAATAAATTTGAAAATCTTTAACTAAATTCTTAACATATTCTATAGCTTTTTCTTTATCTTCAAAGCTCTTTTCAAAAGTATCAATAGGCTGAGATTTTTTCCAAGTATGACATCTTATAATATACCGTTTTTCATCATAACAAATACTAATTAAAAGCTGTAAAATATATTTTCTAAAAAAAGATAACATAATGTTTATCCTTTATCTATTTGACTTATCATATCAAATTTTTCTTTTATCAATACTTTAGCTTCTTCTAAATTTAAATTTTGTATTTTTATTTCTTTACTCAATCTATAAGTAATTTTAGAAAAAGGTTTAGGTAAAATCATTTTATCCCAACTTTTAAATTCCCAAAAGGAACTTGCCTCATAATTTAGTAAAAAAAGTGGAGCATTTTTTTTCAAAGCAATCATCACAGAACCATCAGAAACACTATGATAAGGTCCTCTTGGGCCATCTGGAGTAATAATCACATCATCACCTTGATCTAAAATTTTAAAAGATTGTTTTAGCAAAGCCAAAGCACCTTTACTTGTACTACCTCTTAGAGTATCTAAACCAAACAAAGCAATATTTCTAGCAATGATTTCTCCATCTTTATGGTGTGAAATCATCACATAAGCTTTTTTTCCTTTAATACCCATCTTACGATAAGCAAAAGGCATTAGAGCAAGACGCCCATGCCAAAAAAGTATCACACATGATCTTTTTGGAAGCTTTTGCCCTAAATAAACCTTTCTGCAAGTTAAAAAAATCAGCCATTGTAATAAAAAAATTCCAAAAGCTAAAAGATTAATCTTAAAGGATTTCGCCATTTAACACCATACGCCTAGGATTGGTGATTTTTACTTTTTTCATTTGTCCTAATAACTCTTCACTACCTTTAACTTGAATCAAAAAGTTATTATCACTTCTACCTGCTACAAAACCTTCACTTCTTAATTCTTCAAATAAAACTTCAATTTCTTTATCTTTTTGTTTTGCAACAATTTCGTCTAAAATTTCTGTATGTCTTGCTTGTAAAATACTCAAGCGTTTTGAAGCTATATCATCAGGAATTTGATTTGGCATAGTTGCAGCTTTAGTTAATGGTCTTTTAGAGTATTTAAAAGAAAACATTTGCTCAAATCGCACTTTTTCAAGTACATCCATAGTATCTTCAAAGTCTTTATCACTCTCACCTGGAAAAGCTACAATCACATCAGTAGAAATACTCACATCTTTACACATAGAACGCAATTTCAATGCTCTATCTAAATACCACTCTTTAGTATAACCACGTTTCATAGCTTTTAAAATTTCACTTGAGCCACTTTGTAAAGGCATATGCATAGACTTACACACTTTAGGATTTTTAGAAAAAACCTCTAAAAATCTATCATCCATATGTAATGGGTGTGGACTTGTAAAGCGGATACGTTCTAATCCTTCTATTTCACTTAACTTTTCCAAAAGATCTGAAAAATTAATCTTTTCATGTGCATTAGAAAATCTTTTGCCATAATTATTAACATTTTGCCCTAGTAAAAAAATCTCTTTAGCACCTTTAGAAACAGCTTTTAATGCTTCATTTTTAATAATCTCAAAAGGTATAGAAATTTCATCTCCTCTTGTGTGTGGCACTATACAATAAGTACAATGTTTATCACAACCTATAGAAATATTAATATAAGTTTTATAAAGACTATTTCTAAAATCTGCAAAAGCATAATTACTCTCATCAAAATCTATATCATTACCTAAAAATTTTGGCGTATTTACAGCCTTTGTAATTTTAGAAACATTTCTAGCGCCCAAAACAAAATCCACATTTGGAGCGCGCTTAAAAATCTCATCTCCTAAATGCGAAGCAGTACAACCACAAACTCCTATTTTAGCGCCATTTTTTTTGATTTTTTCAAAACTTCCAACTTCTGAAAAAAGCTTATGCACAGGCTTTTCACGCACTGAGCAAGTATTGATTAAAATCAAATCTGCTTCTTTTGCATCTTGAGTTAATTCGTAATTTTCTTTTTCTTTAAGTTCGGCTATCATATGCTCTGAATCTCTAACATTCATAGCACAACCTAAAGTTTGTATAAAAAGTTTTTTACTCAAAGAATGTGTACCTCATACATAAAATCTGTATCATCTAAACCATATTTGATCGTTCTATGATAAACACATTTTCCTTTTTTTTCAAAATGCTCTACTAAAGCAATTAATTGCTTATGCGCATTGTCTTTATCAAAATAGAAAAATTTTTGACCTTCTTTATCCACAGCCTTTTCAATACTTTCTAAACTTATACTTTTTGGCTTTTCATCAACAGAGGTTCTTGCTATTTTTAAATCCATATCATCATCCTCAAGTTTTTTTTAATCTGAAATTATAGCAAATTTTACTTTTAATTAAACTTATTAAAGATATAATTTTATTCTTCAAACTTTTAAAATCCAAAATTAAGGTTGTGTTGTCATTATGGAAAAAATCACAGATATAATTGAATCCATTGCTAATGAGAAAAATTTACAAATAGAAGATGTAAGAGAAAGAGTTAAAAAAGCACTTATTAATACTGCTAAGAAAATTTATGGCGATAAGTATGAATTTTTTGTTGATTCAGGTAAAAATTTACAACTTTATCAAAAAATCATCGTAGTAGCTGATAATGATGAAAGATTAGAAAATGAAAATGAGCATTTTATCGCTTTAAGTAAAGCAAGGGCTGAAGCTAAAGATGTAGAAATTGGCGATGAGCTAACTTATGAATGTTCTTTAGAAAATTTAGGCCGCACTGCTGTAAATATTTTACATAAAGAATTAGAATACAATATACAAAAACTCTTAGAAGAAAAAATCTATGAAAAATACCAAAAAATGGTAGGACATATGGTTTTTGGTAGCGTAGTAAGAGTAGATAGTGAAGAAAATACTTATGTAGAAATTGATGAGTTTCGTGCATATTTACCTAGAAAAAATCGTATCAAAGGTGAAAAATTTAAAGTTGGCGATGTGATTAAAGCTGTTATTAGACATGTATATATTGATAAATCAGGTATGAGAATGGAGCTTAGTAGAACTAGCCCTAAATTTTTAGAAGCTTTACTAAAAGCTGAAGTTCCTGAAATCAAAGATGGTCTTATAAATATTTATGCAAGTGCAAGAATTCCGGGCGAGAGAGCAAAAATCATCTTACAAGCTAATAGCCCAAGCGTTGATGCAGTAGGAGCAACTGTGGGTATAAAAGGAGTTAGAATCAATGCTGTAAGCAAAGAATTAAAAAATGAAAATATTGACTGCATTGAGTATTCTAATGAAATGGCAATTTTAATCACTAGAAGCCTAGCTCCAGCCATTATAAACTCAGTTAGTATTGAAGATAAAAAAGCCATTGTAACGCTAAATAGCGAACAAAAAAGCAAAGCCATAGGAAAAAGTGGTATTAATATACGCTTAGCTAGCATGCTTCTTGGATATGAGATAGAGCTTAATGAAGTAAATAATGAAGACAAAACTAATAACCAAGAAGAAGCGTTTAAAAACCTTAAAGCTTTATTTGGAGAAAATTAAAGCTGCTTGCCGACGGTTTGTTCGGTAAGCTTTCTTTCTAAAACTAAATCTACTATAGGTTGTTCTCTTTTATTTGCCTTTTGGCAGTGATTTTTATCAAAAAAATCTGTGATTTTAATAACTATTTTAGCCCATCTTTTATCGCGTTCTCTCCAAGCATGAGATGATAAAGACTCCCAAGCATAGCCATTAAACAAAGTAGCATTGACAAAATGATCAAGCGCTCTCACACCTTGTCTAACCCTAGCAGGATTACCAAAAGTACCCACTATAACAATAAAAAGATAACTAATCACTGCTAAAGGAACGATAGCACAAAGTAGTATGGTTCCTGCTAATTTTTCTTTCATTTTTGCCTTTTTATAAATCTTATATTCATACCATTTGCTGATCTTATAGTTAGTCTTCCTACAATATCAGGTACAAAATTTTCTTCTAATTCTAACTTATAAGTCCTTAAAATATTAGCTAAAATCAAAACAGCCTCTTGCATAGCAAAGCCCTGCCCTATACACACACGCTCTCCCATACCAAAAGGCATATAAGTGTCTTTTTTAATCTTGCTTTTGTCTTCATGGCGACTTGGATCAAACTCATGTGGATTTTCCCAAAAACTATCATGTCTATGGATAAGCCATGGAGCTACTACTACGCCTGAACCTTTTTTAATAAGTTTATCTCTCATTTTGCTTTCATTTCTTGCTTCTCTAGCAAAAAAACCAACTGGTGGATAAAGTCTTAAACTTTCTTTAAACACATTTGTAAGATATTTCATTGCTCTAATATGTTCTATTTTAAACTCCTCATCACCCGCAACTTGCATGATTTCTTCATAAGCTTTTTGTTGCTCATTTGAAGAAATACTTAAAATATATAGTGTCCAAGTTAGCGAGCTTGCAGTAGTTTCATGGCCTGCTAAGAAAAGCATGGCAACTTGGTCTAAAATTTCATTAAAAGAAAATCTCTCATTAGTATCTGCATCTACCACCATAAGCAATGATGATAAAATATCTTCATATTTTCCTTGATTATTTAGGGCATTATCATATCTTGGTTTTATAATATCTGATAAAACCTTACGTATTACTCCACCCGCTTTAAGTCTTTTTCTCTCGCCCAAAAGATTTGAAAGCCAAGTTGGGAAGCGAAACATTCTTCGCATAGCTGTTTTAACTGTTTCTTCTTGCACAGTTACAAAAGCATCCAAAACAAGTTTACCTTTTTGCTCATCAAGTTTTGATGACATGATAGTTCTAAAAATCACATCTGCAGTTACAAAAGTCATAGCTTCATCTACTTCTATAACTGCTTTATCTTCATATTTTGCAAATCTTGCCATCATATCAGAAGCCGCCTCACTCATCAAATCAAAAACCTTAGAAATCCTTGTCATTTCAAAAGAAGGCCTTAAAAGCTCTCTTTGCTTTTCCCATACTCTATCGTTAGTTGTAAAAATGCTTATACCTAAAAGTGGCTCTAAAAGTTCATGTAAAAGTTGGCTTTTTGGGTATTCTCTAACCTCATCTACCATAATGCGTCTAACTTCTTTTGGATCATTTACTACATATAGATCAAATCCAGGCATTTTTACTCTACCCATCATCATCTTATAGCTTCGCTCATAAAGCCCATCAAGCCATGATCTTCTTTTTAGTAAAAAAGTAGTTAATGTAGAAGCTTTATTTTTATAAGGCTTTGGATGAAAAGGACACTGACCCATGTTTTTCTCCTATTTGATTTTTTCTTCTAATTTATTTTTACCTATGATAAATTCAAAAAAGTTATATACCCCTTGAATTTGCGTGGCAAATAAATATAAAAAATGTGCTTTATATTTGTCTTTTTTGATTTTTTTATAATCTATGCTTTTATATAAGGTATGAAATTTAGCCGAAAGGTATTTTGGACTAAATTGTGCTTTTACTCCGCTTGTGCGTATGAAATCAACTTGTGCAAAACAAGCCCCATCGATAATAGAAGTAAAATCATACCATATTAAATTTTTACTTCCTAAATACTCTAAATCTTTTCTAAACTCAAAAGATTTTTTTTGATAGCTTACTAAAGGTATGCATTCACCTAAAGTTAAGACTTTTAAATTTTCAAAAGATATATTTTCATCTTCACATTTTCTAAGCACTTTTGCTAAAACATTTATGCAAAGCACCGTTCCTACGCTATGTGTGCTTAAGATGAGCTCATAGTTTTTATCATTTGCATTTTCTTTTAGTTTTTCAAAAATAACTCTAGCAAAATCATCCATTCTTAATTCAAGTTCACCTTGAGAATTTTTCTCCCAGTTTGCACAAAAAGAACAAATTCTAGCTATCCAAAAAACAGCTAATTTCTTGCCTAGTTTATAAAGCATTTTTGGCAAAAGTACTAATGATAAAATAAAAACCAAAATTCCCAAAACAGTATGAAAATTTTGCAAATAAAACAAGCTTCCAAAAGCACAAACTAAAGTAAAAATCAAACTCAAAAGTACATAAAAAAATGGATAATAGCCTGTGATGAGTTGGTGCGGGGATTCTTTGCCAAATTTTAAAAAAAGCCCTGTTATAGTATAAATTCTAAAAAAACTATAGCAATCACTCAAAGCATCTTTTATACCTTCTGACCAATTTTTTTTGACTATATCATTCCAGCTTAAAAAAGTATAAGTGGTGTTTGTATATGGAGTTTGAATTTGCCAAAAAGCATATGCATTAACTTGAGCTTTTGATAAAGTATAATCATAATTTAAAAGTGTATTTTGCTCAGCTAAATTTTTTTTAAACATAGCATAATAATGCCTATATCCTCTAGGATCATAACCAGCTATATAAAAAACATCTCTTTTTTGACACAATTTATCCATTAAAATCCCAAATAAACTCAAAATGAATTTAAAAATATAGCTAAAGTTGTTATCTTTGTCAAATGCTTATTTAAAGGCAAAATGAGGGGTTTTTACTCTGAAATTATTCATTAAAAAATATTTTATAAAATAAATAAAAATTTATAAACAAGAAAGAACTTATGGATGTAATCTTACTAGGTGGTAGCAATAGTGTAGTTAAAAATGGTCTTAGAATAGGTCTTGAAAATAAAGACATTACACTACATAATTACGCTTTAGGGCTTAGCACTTCTTTACAAAATCTTTATGAGTTAATACGCCATGAAAAAACTATAATCAAAAGTGATTTTCTCATTAGCGAATCAAATATCAACGATTATCTAAGTCCTATGAATTTAAATATCATACTTAGAAATATTGACTATTTTTACGAAGAACTTTACAAAGCAAATAAAACTACAATAGTACTTATACTCCCCATACCAGCTTGTAATGATAAATCAAAAGCTATCAATGAAGCTCATAGGAAAAATTGTGCTTATTATGGTTTTAATCTAATTGATGTAGACTTTTACTACCAAAAAAATAATCTTTATGATTTTGATCAAAGCTATAAATTCCATCCTATGCCACTAGCTATGCAAGAGCTTGGAAAAAACATCGTTAAAAATTTACATAACTTTAAAAAATCCAAAGAAAATATCATTTGCTCAAAAAGAAAATATCATATCTTTGCACCTTCAAATTTAACCAAAATAGAGCATAAAAACTCATTTTTTTGTGAAAAAACTACAAAGATTAAAACTAATGAAAAAATTATTTTTCCAAAAGAGTTAAAAGACTATCAAATCTTAGGCATACATACTTGGAATCACACTAACTCATCAACCCATGCTATATCATCTATAAGTATTGAAAACTCATCTTTTAAATTAATAAAAAATTTTGGACTTATCAATACTTTTCAAGATATACAAAATGAAAAAGCAATTTGTGATGAGCAAACCTTTTTGTATGTTAATACGCAAATTATCAAGCAAAGTGAGGAAAGTTCTGGTTTAAGTACAGCAAATGAAAAAACACCAAGACTTGATTATGTGGATTTAATAGGAATTTTACTTTTAGAAAATGATAATGATAAAAAAAATGAATGCAAAATTCATCTTACAAATACTCATGATTCTTTAATACCACCCATAGCATTTTATAAGGAATTAGCATTAGAATACCATGAACTAAAAAAACTTGATATGCAAACATTTTTACAAAGTCAAAATCATAATCTTTTGCGTTTTTTAAATCACAAAGGCTTAAAAAATGAATATGAAGTATTCATCCATCAAAACAACCAACTTTATGGAGCTAGCTTAAGGATAAAAGATAGATTAAGCTATAAACTTGGGGAAGCTATCATGAAAAATAGCAAAAGTTATTTGGATTGCTTTAAAATACCCTTTGAACTAAGAAAAGTTAAAAAAGAACATTTTAAAAATCAAAAAGTTCAAAAAAATCTACCACCACTAAAAGCCTATGCAGACTACAAACACGCTCAAATAGCCAAAACACACTTGCCTTATCTTTTAGGTAATGCACTTTTGCAAGCTTCAAGAACCCCTTTTAAAATAGGCTATTTAAGCTTACCTTTTAAACTGAAAAAAATTGCAAAAAACTATAAAAAGAAAATTTAATCTAAACTAGTATTTTTGAAAAAATTTCCATTGATTTGGGTTTTATATATCACATAATTTCTAAATTTAGCATGTAAAACAGCATCAGGTTTATATGCCCTGCACTCTTTCCAAAAGGTATGCAAGCTTTTTTGATAAGTCAAACCTTCTATATCATAAAAAGCTTTTCCTATAACTTTTAAAGGGCTATTGTGATATAAAGCAGAAAGTCCTACTGTGCTATTTATGACTATAGTACCCCTTGCATTGATTAAGAGCGTAGGTAAGTGTAAGTCATGTACATATAAAATTCTGCCCTCGACATTGTATTTTAAGCTCAAATCTTCTATAAGCTTTGTGTAATCCCTATAACCACGGTCCATAGGATGGTGTTTAAAAACTAGGTATGACTTTGCTTTGGCATGATTAGCAAAAGAGATAATCACTTCTTCTATAAATTTTTCTGTAGTTTTTTTATAATGATGGGAGAGTTGAGTATCATTGTGTACTTGCAAAATAGCTAAAAAATACTTTTGTTTTAGGGAAAGAATTTTTTCATTTAAACTTTTTTCTGTAATTTTGTATTTGTTTTTTCTATATACTGAACAAAGCCAAGGTAAAAAGTCAAATAGCTTTAAACTTCTATGATGTAAAGAATTATTAAAATACCAAGAAAATAAAAAAGCAAAAAGCCAGTATAAAAATGAAGCAAAAGCCATATTTTTAAAAGTGCTTGAGAAAGTTTTAAATTTAAAATCTTTGTCAAATTTTTTCTGATTTAGATAAAATTCTTTTTCTCTTGGTAAAGTGGAGTTCGCATTCACTCCATCTTTTTCAAAAGTAATGAAGTTTGGTCTTATATAACCTTCTTCAAAAATCCATACTTCAATACCCATTTGCTTAGCAACACTGATGGCTATCTCATGTACTTTTCTACAATCATTATACATAATGATAACTTGAATTTGTTTTTCTTCAAAAAGCTTTTTATAAAATTCTTCAAGCTCGGCTAAACTTTTAGTATAATTAATGCTTTTAAAAGGATAAAAGAAAAAATCTCCGCCATTAAAATTTACTTTATAAACCTTAGCTTTTGGAATTTTTATAGCAATTTTACGAAAAAACCCTCCCACAGGTCCTTGGAGCAATAAAACATTTTTACCAGAAAATTTTTTTAACTTTTTACTTAAATTCATCTAATCAAAATAAATTCTATCAATCTTCTTATTTTTCTTAATATATAAATTCTTATATCTATAAACCAACGCAAATAAAATTTAGAAAAATAATCTTTTTGCATTTTTAACATTATATCTAAAGCAAGCTCAACTTCACATAAATTTTTACTTTTTGGATGGATGTATCTTGGATAAAGGATCAAAACTCCCGCAACCAACTCTTCTAAACTAAGCATTCTTGTGCGTCTTGGGATTTGATGTAAATCTGTAGTCAAACCCCAACCTGCATAAAAAGGTTTGCCATAGACCACTACTTTTTTACCACGCAAAAGAGCATCAAAACCGCTTGTAGAGGTTATAGTATGTACTTCATCACATGCATTTATAGCGCTATCTATACTGACATTTTCTATAATCTCATCACAATATTTTAAAATAATGTTTTTATCTTTTAAACCTTTGCGATTACCGCTTAAAACATCAGGGTGGGGTTTAAAAACTATAAAGGCGTTTTCATTGACCTCTCTTACACTTTGTAAAAGTTTTAAGGTATCATAACCTGCACCACCTAAGATCATAGAAGCGTCATCTTCTACTTGAGCAGGGATTAAAATCACTTTTTTGTTGGTATTAAAATTTAATTTTTCATGTTTTAAACCATTATACTTTGAAAATTTATTGCGTGTAATGGTAGAGATGAGTTTTTTAGCTCTTTGTTTTAAACTCTCATCAAAAATGTGATTTTGCAAAATATCTTCTAAATCACTTGGTTTACTTGAATCAACATACAAACCTTTACTATCTACTATCAAAGAAAAAGGGCGTGTGAGATCTGAACCTAAAAAAACAGAGCGTAAAAAGCCATCTTCTACTAAGAAAATTTCATTATTAAAATCTTTAGCTAGCAAAGCTTTATCATACTTTTTACCCCAAATGAAAATTTTATCTTCATGGTTTAAATTCGCTTTATAAAGCTCATCAAGTGAGTTTAAAAAAATGATTTTATTATTCTTGGCTTTAAAAAATGGCTTCATAAACCAACGTTTCCATAAAGTAAAACCTAAAAAATACAAAGTATTAGAATTAGCTTGTTCTATCTTTTTATATTTTGCTAGAGTATGAATAGTGTCAAAAATATTGCTTTTTTGATTTAAATAAGGATTAAAATACTCACTATATAAAATATAAGTAGCATAAAAAACCTCTTCCAAAGTTCTTTTTTTAAGCCTTCTTTTACACACTTGTTTATCTTGCGTTAAACCCCAGCCTGCATAAAATGGCACGCCATAACATACACATTCGCGTTCTAACATCAAAGCTTCAAAGCCCATACCAGAAGTCTTAGTATAAACTTTTTTAAAATGACTTAATAATTCTATAGGATTATAATTTTCTTTTATAACTGCACATTTACTTGGTAAATCTTGTGCGTTAAAATCACTTTGTTTTTTACCACTTAATACATCAGGATGAATTTTAATGTATATTTTAGCATTTGGATTTTCTTTGATAACTTCATTTATAATATCTTGAGTTGAAAAACTATCAGCTAAACCAAATTTAAGAGAAGTATCATTTGCTACTTGAGTGATGATTAGTACACGTTCTTCATTAACACTAAAAAGCTCTTTTGGTATACAAAGATTATTGTTATACTTGCTAAGCTTTTCTTTTTTTATAAGTTCTATAGCTTTTTTTGCTTGCTCTAACTCTTCAAAACTAAACTCATAAGTATTTAAAATATTTTCAAGTTTAGATGGGGTCGTGGCATCATAGTAAATTCCCACATCATCTTTAACGATAGAAAAACTCGGGCTTTTCTCTACTCCTAAATTTAGTGAGCGTAAAAAGCCATCTTCTAGAAGTAAAAATTTTGCACTATATTTTTTAGCTAGTTCTATAGCTTTTAAACCTGACTTTTTCCTACCCCAACCTACAAAAGTATTATCTTTATTTATATTTTTATAGCTCCTATATAAAAATACTTTATAAAAATTCTCAATATTTTTTTTTAATTTTTTTGATGTAGTGCAAAATTTCATAATATCTCTTTAATTCAAAAAGAGATTATAACAAAAAACTATTTAAAAATTGCTACACTAAAAGCATCTCCTATTGGTAAACATCTCAAATTCATTTTTTGGCAAAATTCATCAACCGCTTTCTTTGCTCCAGTATAGTACGGATGAAAATAATCATGAATTAAAATAACACCATTTTTCACAAGTCTTGGATAAAAATATTCCAATCCCTCTAAAATAGGTTGATACAAATCCACATCAATATTTACAAATTTAAATTTTTCATCTTGTGAAATTTGAGCAACACTTTCTGGGAAATATCCTTTTACAAAACAACATTTATCCAAGTAGAGCATTTGTTTTTTTACAAAATCAAGTGAAGTGTTACTAAAATCATTTGTATTAGCTTGCCTAGCTAAACCAGTTTCTTTAATGATATCTTTTTCACTAAAGCCTTCAAAAGTATCAAATAAATAAAACATATCATCTTTAAAAAATCTATTAATTTCTCTTGCTGTTTTTCCTCTAAACACACCTAATTCAGCCACAGCTCCTGTAATATTTTCTTCCTGAAACCCTAAAGAAATAGTTTTTATAAAATTTAGTCTAGCATAATAAGGAATAAAAGTTAAACTAAGATCGATTTTATCATCACTAATACCATAATTTAATAACGTATTTTTTATTTGTGCTATATATATATCAACTTCAGTTCCAATAAATATCTTATCAACCTGCATATCAAGTAAAATATCTGGATCATATATTATATAATCTTTATTATCTACTTTAATATACCCTCCCCCATTAATAGTATGTTTTCTTGGGTCTGTATCAATAAAACCTAAAATTTCGTAATCATTGTTTATAAACCACGCAATTTGGATTCCCAATTGAGCACTTCCATAAATAAATACTTTTTTTATCATATTAACCTTTCATATTCTTGTGGTGTTCCACAAAATATTATATCATTTATATCTATTCTATTATATCTTATATCTTTTTTCTGATCAATTAAATAATTATACATAGGTGCTATATAAAATTCATTTTTTACTAATAAATTATTATTTTTTACATATCGAAAAACCTCTTTAAAATCTTTAGTTTTTTTAAAATAATATAACCCGCTACTACATAAATTTGAAATTCTATCTTTTTCAGCAGTTTTTAATACTCTATTATTTTTTCCAGGTAAAACAAAAGACCACTGCTCTCCATCTGCTTCAAACACTTCTAAATAACCATCTACTTCATCATTTTTTATAAATTCTGGAAAGATAAAATTAAATCTCAAAGTATCAATATTAAAAATTAATATTTCTTCCTCGTCTTGTATATTTGCTTTTTCTAAGCCAAGCATAACCGTATGTGCCTGACCTAAAGTTTCATTTTGCAATTCAATACAAATTTTTGTATTAATTCCTAATTTTTGACACTCATTTTTTATAAATTCTTTTGTGTTATGTATATCTCTATAGATAAATAAGAAACTACAATTATCAAAATATTTTTTAAATCCAAAAACTACATTATAAAATACGCTTTCTTTTTGAAGTTTAAGCATATATTTTGGCAACTCATAACCTGCTTTTGCAAATCTCGAACTAAGTCCTGCCATAGGAAAAACAATAGTCATAACAGACCCTTATCTTTGAAATAAAAATATAATCTAAAAATATTAGCAAATAAAGCTTTCTGCCTATTTTTATTATCAGCATGCAAAGGAAGCATCGATACAAAAAGATGAATAACAATAGAACAAATATTTTTATTGATATTAAAATATTTCAGAAATTCATCTTGAATTTTATTAACATTATTGTTTACATCTATAATAAAAAATATTTTATCTTCATTGATTACACACTCAACAAAATCAAAAACAATAAAATCATACAATCCTAATACAGAGTGAGCTAACTTCGCATAATCATAATTTTTATCACCATATATTGTTATATTTTCACAAAAATCCATACCTCTTGGATCAAATACTTTTACAAAACCAGATCTAAAATCAAACATTATATTACTAAAGCAAAAATCACCATGAATCGCGCAATATTTACCATTATCTTCAGATAAATATAAATTTACCTCATTTAATATTTCTTGCAAAGATATAGGTTTTTTATCATTAAAATAATATTTTTTATTTAAAAAATCTATATCTGCTTCTACAATATTTCCTTTGTACTGTAATAAATTTAATCTATCTAGCGTTTTTTCATTATAACTAAATATAATATTTTTATTTAAATTACCTTTATATTTATGAAGTTTTTTTAAAAAACTACTTATAGATATAAAAATATTTTCCCATACGTAATATGGCAAACTACCAAAAACAAATAATTCAGCTAATGTATTATTACACAAATATTCTATTTTATAAGCCATATTACTTTGTATTTTAAATTTAGGTATATGAACATCAAGTTCTTTTGGAAAATTTTTAAACCAATTAACCTCTGCTTGAATTTTATCACTCCAACTTGAAGATTTTATAATATATCCATCATCACAAAAAATTAAATTATTAAAAGATCTCTGAGTACTAATAATTTTTTTAGAATGAAAATAATTAGTTATTAATCCAAAATCCAACCATGAATTATTAATATAGCATTCGAACGAATATTTATCAGAATACTTTTTCAATCCTTCTATAAAGGAATACTGACTTTCAATTATACATTTTATTAAAAAATATGGCTTTTTAATACTTATAAATCCAGATAATACTAATTTATTTTCTCTTTTTAAATTGTTCTTTATTTTATAATTTAATTTATTTTTATTGAACAAATATTCCCATCTATAATTTTCTTTTGCCTTTGAAACCACCAATGAATTATCATCAAACTCCAAAAAATCAAAATAAGTATCCCCATACAATATATATAGGTTTTCCTTAATTGGAGAATTCATATTTATAACATAAATCAACGCTTCGCTTAAACTAAAATTACTGGGAATATAAAATAATTCAACATTTAAACTGCTAATTTTTTTTAGTTCATATTGGTTTATATGAAAATCTTGAGGGACTGTTAAAATAATTTTATCCTTTAAATTTTTAAATAAATTTATTTGATACTCGTACAAACGTTTACCACCAAGAGGTAAAAAAGAAGGTGGAATTTTACCAAATTCTAAATCAAAATCTGATGAACAATAAGCCGATGACATTATAACTACCATTTATTACCTCCATCTTTATAAGGATTTTCTTTTTTTAAGATATCCAAAATTTCATCGTAGGAATATTTTATAAATTCGGAAGGTCTTATAGCTTTGTCATCCACATAAAAGCCATCGAAACCACACCACGGCTTTCCAATAATTATATCATCATATGGAACACTATTTTTATCAAGCCATTCTATAATCACTGGTAAAGTATTTTCTTGAATTTTTTTAAGATCTCCATTATAAGTCCTCATATTTCTGCTAGTAAATATCACTATTTTAAAACCTATTTCCTTGTAATATCGTAATTGCTTTAAAAAATCTTTATTGATGGGCTTATTCTGATAGGAAACATCAGCATCCAATGTCAATGTACCGTCTAAATCAATTATTAATTGTTTCAATATCTACACCTTTCTCTCACCTGCAAACCTTCTATAATCTTGCGGTATCCCAATATCAACAAAATAATCATCAAAAATTTGGGTTTGTATTTTCAATACTTTATGATTTTTTTGCAAAAATTCCTCAAAAGAAAATTTTTTCTCTAAGTCAAATTCATCAAAAATATCTTTTTTTAGCAAGTATATACCACCATTGATTAGACCTTGCTTTTTAAACACCTTTTCTTCGAAAGACATTATAATGCCTTGACTATCAACATTTACAGTACCATACCGGTCAAAATTTTGCATTTGTTTTAGTGCGATACAAATTTTACTATCATTTAAAACAAGCTTTTTTAGATCAATATCAAATATAGTGTCACCATTTAAAATATAAGCTTGACTTTGTATCAATTTCAAGGCATCTTTTATAGCTCCACCTGTACCTAAAAGCTCTTTTTCAATATTATAGTATATTTTTATACCATCGAATTCATCTTTAAAGTATTCTTGGATAAGTTCGTATTTATACGAAACACTTAAAATAACTTCGGTGATTCCTTGTTTTTTTAAATACTCCAAAACAAAGGCTAAAAATGGCTTTCCATTAATGGGCGCCATAGGCTTTGGAAGATCTTGCACTACGCTTTTTAACCTTGTGCCAAGACCTCCTGCTAAAACTATAGCTTGCAATCAAACCCCTTGCCAAAAAGTTCTTCTTCTACTATAGCACAGATGATATGTCCTATTAAAATATGCGCTTCTTGAATTCTTGGTGTACACGATGATGGCACTTTGATACAATAATCACAAAGCTCATTCATAGCACCACCACTAGCCCCGGTTAAACCTATGCTTAAAATTCCTTTTTCTTTACAAATTTCTAAAGCTTTTAGGATATTTTTACTATTTCCACTTGTAGAAATTCCTATAAAAACATCTCCACTCACGCCTTGTGCTTGCACTTGTCTTGCAAATAAATTTTCATAGCCATAGTCATTACCAATAGCCGTTAAAATACTCGTATCAGTACTTAAAGCAATACTTGCAATACCAGGTCTATCAAAGTAAAATCTACTCACAAACTCCCCAGCTATATGCTGTGCATCAGCTGCACTTCCTCCATTGCCTGCTAGTAAAGTTTTATTGCCATTTTTATAGGCGTTGATCACTTTTAAAGATACCTCTTTAATTAAGCTGATCATATCATTATCATTTAAAATCTTAGTTTTGATATCAATTGAATCACTAAAATGAGATTTTATATATAAATTTAAATTTTCCATGATTTTGCTCCTTCTTTAGTGAAGTAGAATTCTTGCACATATCCTTGTTGCTCATTTAGAATTTTTTTAAGTTTATATTTTTTTATAGGATCAACCATAAAAAACATAAACCCTCCAGCGCCAGCTCCGCTTGTTTTACCGCTATAGGCACCATTTTCCATAGCTAAGTGATAGATTCTTTCAAGCTCATCATTACTAACTATATCAGAAATGATCTTTTTTGACTGCCATGACTTACCTAAAATTTGAGCTATTTTATCAAAATCAGCTCTAAATAATGCTTCTTTCATATCTAGCGCATCTTGCTTTATCGCGTGCATAGCATTAAGAGAGTTTTCATCTCCTAGCTTTCCTTTTTTATGCTCTTCTATATCTTTAGCTTCTCTAGTGATATTTGTAAAATAAAGTAAAACTCTAGCTTCAAGTTCACTTGCTATCCAATTTTTAATGCGTAAAGGGTTAACTATAACTCTTTTTTGATCATAAAATTCCATAAAGTTAAATCCACCAAAAGTTGCAGCATATTGATCTTGTGCACCACCCACTATAGCCATATCCTCTCGTTCAATCTCATACGCCAAACGCGCGATTTCATACTCACCTAAAGGTAAATTTAGCCACTCAGCAAATACTTTGATAATACCCACAACCAAAGTAGAGCTACCGCCAAGCCCACTACCGCTTGGCACATCTGAATAAGTATGTAATGAAAAACTTAAAGGTTTTTTAATATAGTCTTTTACTAAACGATTATAAATTGCCTTATAAAGATCTAGTTTACCATCATTTTCTAAAAAATCTTTGCTTTTATATTCTACTTTTATATTTGTATCTGATGAATCAAAAATGATTTTCCCATCTTCTCTTTCTACTAAAGTACAGTGCACATACAAAGATATTGTCGCATTTAAAACATAACCCGTATATTGATCACAATACAAATTAATATCAGTACCCCCGCCGGCTAAACCTAAACGCAATGGGGTTTGAGAACGAATTATCATGATTGCTACCTATTAAGTGGGATTCTACCCATAGAGATTTCTTTTCTCCAATGATTTAGCAAATCTTCAAACATCTGCCTAGCTGGAATTTCTGGCTTCCAATTGATATAGCTTTTGATTTTAGTATTGTCAAACATTTGATAGTCTGCATCAATAGGACGCAATCTCTCTTCATCTTGTTCTACTTTAATATCCTTTCTTATAGAAAAACTCAAAAGTATATCAATAACCTCAGGAAGTTTAAAGGCCTCTTCACCTGCTATATTAAAAGCCTCACCACAAGGAACTTTTCCTTTTTCACTTTCTAATGAGAGTAAATAATAAGCCCTTATTGCATCTCTGGCATCTTGAAAAGTTCTTACACTTGATAAATTTCCTACTTTGATAATAGGCTCTTGATAACCCGCTTCAATCAATGCGATTTGTTTTGCAACCGTACTTTCAAAAAATACATCAGAGCGTCTTGGCCCACTATGAGTTCCCATTCTAGTGACATAAGTTTTTATGCCATAAGCCTCACCATAAAATCTTCCCAAATAATCTGTACCGATTTTACTTATACTATAAGGACTTGCGCCATGAAAAGTTGTATCTTCATTTAGCTTAACACCTGCTTTTGCTCTACCATAAACTTCACTAGAAGAGCACACATGCACTACAGGATCATAACCATCTTTGGCTTTTAATAATCTGATATTTTCTAAAATATTTGCTGTACCTATGATATTAGTTTGTAAGGTTTCTATAGGTATATCAAAAGAGGTTTTTGGGTAAGACTGTGCGGCTAAATGAAAGATCACATCCGGTCTTTTGCTCTCAAAAAGTTTTTGAATACTTGAATAATCATTCAAATCAGCATAAAAAATGCTGATTCTATCTTTTTTATTAATCCTATCACTTAGATGATAGATATTATCCATAGGCTCTTGCCAACGCATCATACCTATAACATCATAGTTAGTATTTTCTAGTAAAAAGTCCGCCATTTGCGAGCCAACTTGACCCGTAAAACCTGTAATTAATGCTGTTTTTTTCATAAAAAACCTCTTTTTTACTAAAAATTATAACATTTTATCTTAATTTCTTACATATTTTTGGTTTAAATACCAATCATACATCATTCTAATACCTTCTTCGAGTTTGATTTTATGTTTCCAACCCAAAGAATGGATTTTATCACAGCTACCAAGTTTTTGAAGAGTCCCCTCTGGTTTTGTACTATTGTAAAATATGTCTCCTTTAAAATTAATAATTCTATTTACCAGAGAAACCAAATCTTTTATTGTTATATCTTTACCAGAACCTATATTAATATGCGTATTTCTTATTTCTCTACATTGAGGATTATACAAGTCACTAAAATTGATATTTTCCATCACATAAATACAAGCACCTGCCATATCATCAGCATGTAAAAATTCCCTTCTTGCATTTCCAGTTCCCCAAATTTCAACTTTTTTTTCACTAATACCAAATTTTTGAAGATATTCTTTAGCTTGACTGATATCATCCATCTGTACATCTTTTAATACAAGATCATACCTTTTTTCATTAAGTAATTTTGCTAAATGAAATTTTCTAATCAATGCTGGTAATACATGTGATTTTTCTAAATTAAAATTATCATTTAAACCATACAAAGAACAAGGCATAACAGAAATAAAGTTTGTATTGTATTGCAAATTATAAGATTCACACATTTTAAGACCCGCTATTTTAGCTATAGCATAAGGTTCGTTTGTATATTCCAAAACACTTGTCAAAAGATGCTCTTCTCTCATAGGCTGAGGACAATTTTTGGGATATATACAAGCTGTTCCTAAAAATAGAAGCTTTTTTACATTATTTAAATAAGCACCATGAATAACATTATTTTGAATTTGTAAGTTTTGATATATAAAATCAGCTCTATAAGTATTATTAGCTAATATCCCACCTACTTTAGCAGCACACAAAAATACATACTCAGGCTTCTCTTTTTTAAAAAAATATTCCACAGCTTGTTGATTTGTTAAATCTAGCTCTTTGTGAGATTTTAATATAAAATTTTTATAACCTTGTTCTTGTAATTTCTTTAAAATAGCTGAACCAGTTAAGCCATTATGTCCAGCTATGTAAATTGCGGAGTTTTTTGTCATGCCACCTCCTTATAAGCATTACTATAAAGAGAATGAATACAAATTATATTTCTATATCCCCCCCCCCTGTGAAGTTTTTATTTCTTTAGTGCAATCATTTAAATACCAATTATACATCTTTCTAATACCTTCTTCAAGTTCAATTTTATGTTTCCAACCCAAGGAATGAATTTTAGAACAGTCCATTAAACGATCCATTGTACTATCTGGTCTATTAGGATTAAAAACCAACTTTCCTTTAAACCCAACAATTTGTTTAACCATTTGAGCAACTTCTGCTATACTATAATCAATACCTGTTCCGATATTAATATGCGTATTTTCTATTTTTCCATCTTTTTTATATAGATCGGAAAAATTTATATTTTCCATAACATAAATAGCAGCATCGGCTAAATCATCACTATGTATAAATTCTCTTCTAACTTTTCCTGTTCCCCAAATTTCTACACAATCTTTTAAAATTCCAAAACTAGCTAAATATTTTTTTGCCTCAACAAATGTTTTCATTTTCATATCTTTTAAAATTTCTTCTTCTTTTTGTTCTTGTAGTAATTTAGCCAAATGAAATTTTCGAAGCAAAGCTGGTAATACCCTAGATTTTCCAAAATCAAAATTTGCTTTTGTTCCGTAAAGATTATTTAAAACCAAAGTTATAAAATTAGTCCCATATTGAATATTATACGATTCGCACATTAATGCTCCTGATATTTTTGCAATACCAAATGAGGTTGCATTATATTCCAATACATCAGTTAGCATACTCTCCTCTTTAATAGGATTAATGGTTTTCTCGGGGTACATATAACCTGATCCAAAAAATATCAGTTTTTTAACTCCGAATCTAAAAGATTGGTGAATTATATTATTTTGTATAGTGGTGTTCTCATATATAAAATCTGCTCTTTGGGAAACATTGGCAGCACCACATGGCAAAACTGCTGTTAAAAAAATATATTCAGGTTTTTCTTTTTCAAAAAAGTCAATCACGGCTTGTTGATTTAGCAAATTAAGCTCTTGTCGTGTTTTAAAGATTAAATTTTCATATCCTCTTTTTTTTAAGTTTTCCACCAAAGCTGTACCAGCAGTACCTTTATGTCCAGCTATATAAATTCTAGAATCTTTATTCATCTATTTTCCTTTTTTTGTAGCTAAAATATCTCTTTCTGAGAGAATTGGTGAATTAGTTGGCCAGTCGATATTTATTCTCTCATCATTCCAAGCATATGTAAATTGTTCTGGAGCATCTAGATATTCACCATCATAAGCAAGTTTATAGTAATAGACAGCATCTTTTGAGCTAACATAATGCGAATTTCCCATATTTGGTGGTAATAAAATCATTTGTTGATTATTCTGATTAATAATAAATTTTTCCCATTTTAAATAAGTTGATGAATTTTTTCTACAATCAACCACAACCTGATGAACTTCCCCATAAACACAAGTGACAAGTTTCCAAGTTTTAATATCACCATGTATGCCACGCAAAACATTAAAATGTGAATTTATAAACTTATCGTGCTTAAATTTTAAGTCTTTTGGAATAATATCACCTAAAATTTCTTCGGTAAAAGCTGTCCATATTTCACCTCTTAAATCTTTAAATTTATTAGGAGTTATTATATACACTCCTTTTAAAATTTTTGATTCTTGTATATCAAATTCTATAGTCATTTTTATCCTTTTATTTAAATTGCTC